>NZ_JACJUZ010000112.1:0-11008 GCF_014299995.1 Sphaerospermopsis sp. LEGE 00249
TTGACACTCTCCGGGCTAAAGCCGCGGAGATTCTACATTCTACGTCAGAATTTGCTCTAGCAGGTTTTCGCCAACCAGAACAGAGATCCCAACTCCTGTAGCGTGACTTTGGGGATGCCCTCCCCTAGCTTGCTTGGCAAGATTTAAAATATTCACTGCTGCATTCACATCTCTCTGCAACTCGCAGCCACAATTACATTTATGGGTACGAGTTGAAAGAGATTTTTTGACAATCGCACCACAATTACTGCATTTTTGTGATGTGTAATGTGGAGCAACAGCAACAACAACACTGTTAAACTTAACAGCAAAATATTCTAGCCATTGGCGAAAAGTAGACCAAGCCGCATCATTAATTGACTTAGCAAGACAATGATTTTTTACCATGTTCTTAACACTTAAATTTTCGTAGGCTACTAAAGCGTTAGCTTTGCATACGTTACGCGCAACTCTCTTTGCGTGTTCATTCCGTTGCCTACTTACTTTTAAATGTTTTTGAGCATATCTTTGTCTTGCTTTGCGTCTTAGATTCTTACCTTTTTCTTTGGTGTAGATTCGACGTTGAGCGTGTTTGATGGACTTCTCTGCTTTTCTTAAAAAGCGGGGATTTGGTTCATGATGTCCATTGGAATCAGAGTAAAAATACTCTAAACCAACATCTAGACCAATTTCACCATCAGCTATTCTGGGTTCTTGTTTAATTTCTGTATCTACACAGAATTGAACATAAAAACCATCAGCACGCTTAACAATTCTAACTCGTTTAATTAACTTAATTGGGTATGTGTGAATATCCCATTTCCCCAATAATTTAAGTTCACCAATACCTTTTTTATCAGTAAAGGTAATACGTCTTTTTGTTGGGTGCAATGACCATCCAGATGTTTTATATTCAACTGAACGGTTATCTTTTTGAAAATGTGGATACCCTTTCTTTCCGGCAACTTTCTTTTTACAGTTGTCGTAAAATCTCTGAATTGCTTGCCATGCTCTTTCGGTTGCAGATTGACAAGCCATTGAATTTAATTCTTCTACAAAACTAAACTCTTTTCGTAGTGCTGTTGAGTAGTTATTTAATGCAATTCTGTTAACTTTTGCTTCTTTTGGGCTATCCATCCAATAGCGGATAGCTTTGTTTCTGACAAACTGAGTTGTCCTGATTGCTTCGTTAATAGCTTGTTTTTGTTTTTGGTTGCATTTGGCTTTGTACTCTAACACCAGCACTACTTAATCACCTCCTTGAGTTTTAGATATTGTCTAGTATACACTATCTATATACACCAAGCAAAGGTAATTTCCAAAATGGCTAAATTTTCTCCAGATGAGTACAGACATGAAGGTAACGCGGTTTCATTACTTAACTACCACTTTGTTTTTATACCTAAACGCCGGAAAAAAGTTCTCACTGGAGCAATAGCGGAGCGACTTCAGCAGATTATCTGTGATGTTTGCAATGAGAATAGATGGCGAATTATCGCAATGGAAATTATGCCAGACCATGTACATTTATTCATCAATGCCAAACCCACCGACAACCCATCTCAGATCATGAACAAAATCAAGAGAAGGGCATCTTGTTTCTTGAGAAAAGAATTTCCTGAGTTACTGAAACTTCCTACTTTGTGGACTCCTAGTTATTTTGTTAGCACTGCTGGTAATATTTGTACGGAAACAGTTAAACACTATATCGCCCAACAAAGAAAATAGTTAAAATCACTGAGGCGTAAACGCCTTAACTGGCTTTCATCCCTTGCCTAAAGGACGGTTAAGTTTCTCCGCCACGCTCCAAAACTTAACCTCAAGGGTTTTCAGCCTTTTTCCTTATAAATGAGAAACACCGAACCAATGGGACCAAAATTTTCCACATACACCTTATTATTATAAAACAACCCTGGAGACATACCCCCATCAAATAACATTCCTTCCCTAATTCTCCCTAAACAATTATTTCTCGCAATACCTTCTAAAACATCATCAAACTGACTAGGTAACAACTCTTTATTATTTGCAGAAACTTGAATACTAGAATTAGCTTTCACATCATTAACTAACAGAATTACATAACCTTTACTGGTAATTGCTACCATAGAACGGTTAGTAGCACCTTTACAAGCAAAATCACCCAAAGCTTTGCAAATATCTTTAAAAACACCCTGATTGTAAAATCTACCATTACCACCTACTACATTATAATTTAGTAAATTAGATCCTCTTTTTCCTATCTGAATAGTAGCAACACGCTGACTGGGGTTTCCTCCAGAAATAGCAAAAGAAGAACGTTTATTTTTAAAAGCACCTGAATATTCAACACCACGAGAAATATTTAAACCTTGGGGTTTATTCACCGTATCTATATAATCTGCATTAATAGCTGCAATAGGTTTTCTACCATTTAACTTGGAATTTTCATCACCTACCAATTGACTAAAAAATTTAGGGATATACTCTCTTCTAAAATTACCCCTACCATCCTTAGCATAGATTTTATGATCTAAACCCACATTTACTTTAAAATCTAAATAGGGGGATTTAGGATTAAAAACAATTACATGATTAATACCTCTAGAATAACGTTCACCTTGATTATTAGTCTTGAAAAATCCAATACTAAACCGAGAATTATTACCAGGACAAATAGTTGATGGTTTTGGTTGAGAATTAGCCACCTGATCCTGAAAACCTAATAATAAGAAACTGCTACTAATTAAGAGGAATAAGAAAGATAATTTTTTCATGGATTGGTAATTGGTAATTGGTGATTGGTAATGGATAGGATTTACAGGATGGTTTATTTTATCAGAATCAGGACACCCTTTGGGAAGTCAAAAGTCAAAAGTCAAAAGTCAAAATTTTTTGTCTGAATCAGGATAACCAGGATTAGAGGATGTACAGGATGTTATTGTTTAATTAATGGTTTGATTTTCTATCTTTTTGTCTGAATCAGGATAACCAGGATTAGAGGATGTACAGGATGTTATTGTTTAATTAATGGTTTGATTTTCTATCTTTTTGTCTGAATCAGGATAACCAGGATTATAGGATGTACAGGATGTTATTGTTTAATTGATGGTTTGATTTTCTATCTTTTTGTCTGAATCAGGATAACCAGGATTAGAGGATGTACAGGATGTTATTGTTTAATTAATGGTTTGATTTTCTATCTTTTTGTCTGAATCAGGATAACCAGGATTAGAGGATGTACAGGATGTAATTTTTATTTTAAGTTTCTAGTTTACGAAAAGATGATAAATTTAGATTAAATAATGATAAGCTGTTACACAGCTAAATTGTATAATCCTAATGTTCTGAACTCTTGTTTAACAGGCAAGATGCCTGTTCCACTTATACAAATTAAATGCACAACAGCTTATAATATCTTTAGATTCTGATGCAAACAGAAAAGTAATCAATAACAATCCTGAAAATCCTTAAATCCTGGACATCCTGATTCAGACAAATTCAGAAATTTAAACAATAACAATCCTGAAAATCCTTAAATCCTGGACATCCTGATTCAGACAAATTCAGAAATTTAAACAATAACAATCCTGAAAATCCTTAAATCCTGGACATTATCTCGACTTCGCTCGATAACCACCTGATTCAGACAAATTCAGAAATTTAAACAATCACAATCCTGAAAATCCTTAAATCCTGGACATTATCTCGACTTCGCTCGATAACCACCTGATTCAGACAAATTCAGAAATTTAAACAATAACAATCCTGAAAATCCTTAAATCCTGGACATTATCTCGACTTCGCTCGATAACCACCTGATTCAGACAAATAAAATCTATAAAATCAAACCATCAATTAAACAATCACAATCCTGAAAATCCTTAAATCCTGGACATTATCTCGACTTCGCTCGATAACCACCTGATTCAGACAAATTCATTAACTTATATTAAGTTACATTAACAAAATAATAAAAAAATTAATACAACATAACTTAGTCAAGACTTTACAACTATACGTAAGTGTAGTTATTATATTGATTAGATTAAATAGATTCAGATCCCGTACTTCTTAAAGAAATCCGGGATCTATAAAGATTACCCATTACCAAATAAATATGACTATTCAAAAAATATTAAACGAATTTAAACAAACTTCCACCTCTACCCGTGATTTAGGTGATAAATTTGAACGCTTAATGTTAAATTATCTCAAAACTGACCCCTTTTATAAAGATCATTTTAGCCAAGTTTGGTTATGGATGGAATTTCCTAAACGGGGAAATATGCCAGATACAGGTATTGACTTAGTAGCAGTGGAAAAGGATACTGGGGATTATTGGGCGATACAATGTAAATGTTATGATTTAGATCAGACCTTAGAAAAATCAGATATAGATTCATTTTTCACCGCTTCCGGGACAAATTTATTTAAAAAGCGGATGATTATTTCTACTACTTCTAAATGGAGTAAACACGCGGAAGCAGCATTAGAAAATCAACAAATTCCCGTTATTCGTGCTACTATTTATGATTTAGAAAATAGTCCCATTGATTGGAATAAATACAGTGTTCAACAACCAGAAAAACTAGAACTTAAACCTAAAAAAAGCATTCGTCCCCATCAACAAACCGCATTAGAAAAAGTCCTCACTGGGTTTAAAACCGCAGATAGAGGTAAATTAATCATGGCCTGCGGTACTGGTAAAACCTTTACTGCGTTGAAAATTGCGGAAAATTTTCCTAGAGATAATAATTTAGATAATCACTTAATTCTGTTTTTAGTTCCTTCTATTTCTTTACTTTCCCAAACTTTAAGAGAATGGACTGCTGAAAGCGAGATTAATTTTCATAGTATCGCAGTTTGTTCTGATGTCAATGTGGGTAAAAATAAGAAAAAGGGTTCGACTTCGCTCACCAACCATGATGTTGCAGATATTACAGTTAATGATTTAGCTTTTCCTCCCACAACCAACGCCCAAGATATTATTAAATCCTATCAGACTCTTGCAGATAAAAAAGAATTAACTGTTATTTTCTCCACCTATCAATCTATTCAAGCAATATCGGAAGCGCAAAAAATTGGTTTACCAGAATTTGATTTAATCATCTGTGATGAAGCACATAGAACCACAGGAGTAACTATTGCAGGAACAGATGAATCTTATTTTGTGAAAGTGCATAATCAAGATTTTATTAAAGCCAAAAAACGGCTTTACATGACAGCAACTCCCAAAATTTACAGCGATGATACCAAAGTTCAAGCTAAAGAAAATCAGGCTTTTTTATGTTCAATGGATGATGTACATATCTACGGTAAAGAATTTCATCGTTTAGGTTTTGGTGAAGCTGTTAGCACTGGTTTATTAACTGATTATAAAGTCATGGTGTTAGCAGTTGATGAAAAATTTGTGGGTGCAACTTTTCAACAACAGTTAGCAGATGCAAATAACGAATTAAATTTAGATGATGCAGTGAAAATTGTCGGTTGTTGGAATGGTTTATCTAAACGTTTACTCAAAGATGCAGAAACAGAAGATATAGAAGATAATAACCCCATGAAACGTGCGGTGGCTTTTTCTCGTAGTATTAAAGATTCACAAAAAATTGTGAGATTATTTGGGGATATTATCAACCAATATCAACAATTAAACCCCGATGATGAAACATTTTTACAATGTGAATTAGACCATGTTGATGGTACACAAAACGCTTTACAAAGAACTGAAAAATTAGAATGGTTGAAAGCTGAACCCCCCCTAACCCCCCCTACAAGGGGGGGAAATGAACCCCGTCAGGGGGGTAATATCTGTCGTATTCTCTCTAATGCGCGGTGTTTATCCGAAGGGGTGGATGTTCCTGCGTTGGATGCTGTCATGTTCCTCACTCCTCGTAACTCGGTGGTGGATGTGGTGCAGTCCGTTGGGAGAGTGATGAGAAAAGCAGAGGGGAAAAAATACGGTTATATTATTTTACCTGTGGGTATTCCTGCGGATATGTCGCCTGATGTCGCTTTAAAGGATAATGAAAAATATAAGGTAATTTGGCAAGTATTACAGGCATTACGCGCCCATGATGACAGATTTAATGATACTGTTAATAAAATTGACCTCAATAAACGCCGTCCTAATAAAATTAGTGTGGTTGGGGTTGGAGGTAGGCAAAAAAATGATAGTTCTACATCTACAAATACGGGAAGTTCCTATCAACAATTAGAATTAAATTTCCCCGTTGAAGAATGGCGAGATGCGATTTATGCGAAAATAGTTACTAAATGTGGTAATCGTCGTTATTGGGAAGATTGGGCTAAAGATGTAGCGAAAATTGCTGAAAGTCACACTTCCAGAATTAAAGCATTATTAGAAAGTTCTGAATCAGCAGCCAAAACAGCTTTTAATGAGTTTATCACAGGGTTACATCAAAATATTAATCCCAATGTCACCGCAGAAGAAGCAATTGAAATGTTATCTCAACATTTAATTACTAAACCTGTGTTTGATGCTTTGTTTGAAGGGTATGAGTTTACTAAATTTAACCCCGTTTCTCAAACCATGCAAAGAATGTTAGATGTGTTAGAAGGTCAATCTTTGCAAAAGGATGTGAAGACTTTAGAAAAGTTTTATCAAAGTGTGCGAGAACGCGCAAGTGGTATTGATAATGCGGAAGGTAAACAGAGGATTATTATTGAATTATATGATAAATTTTTCCGTGCTGCTTTTCCTAAGTTAGTGGAAAGATTGGGGATTGTTTATACTCCCGTGGAAGTGGTAGATTTTATTATTAAAAGTGCTGATTTTGCCTTAAAACAAGAGTTTGGTGTGGGTTTATCTGATGAGGGTGTACATATTTTAGATCCCTTTACTGGTACGGGTACTTTTATGGTGCGGTTGTTGCAAAGTGGGTTAATAAAACGGGAAGATTTACAACGGAAATTTAGTCATGAGTTGCATTGTAATGAGATTGTTTTGTTAGCTTATTATATTGCTGCGATTAATATTGAGGAAAGTTATCATTTCTTAGCTGGTGGTGAATATCGGCCTTTTAATGGGATTGTTTTAACTGATACTTTTCAAATGTTTGAAAATGACGGTTATTTGTTAGAAAAGATTTTCCCGGAAAATAATCAACGGGTGATTAATCAAAAGCAAAATGATATTACTGTGATTATTGGTAATCCTCCTTATTCTGCTGGACAAACTAGCGAAAATGATGGGAATAAAAATCTTAAATATGATCAGTTAGATGACAGAATTAGAAACACCTATGCTAAATATTCTACTGCTACTAATAAAAACAGTCTTTATGATTCTTATATTCGCGGTTTTAGATGGGGAAGTGATAGAATCAAAGATAAAGGTATAGTGTGTTTTGTGAGTAATGGTTCATTCATTGATAATAATGCAATGGATGGTTTTAGAAAATGTTTAGTTGATGAATTTACGAGTATTTATTGTTTTAATTTACGCGGTAATCAAAGAACTTCTGGAGAACAATCAAGAAAAGAAGGAGGTAAAATTTTTGGTTCAGGTAGTCGCGCTACTATTGCTGTTATTTTATTAATCAAAAATCCTGATCAAAAACAGGAGTGTAAGTTATTTTATCACGATATTGGTGATTATTTAAGTCAAAAAGAAAAATTAGATATTATTAAAGTTTTTGGTGATGTTTCTACTATCCAATGGTCAGAAATCACCCCTAATGAAAATTATGATTGGATTAATCAACGTAATGATGATTTTGAAAGTTTTATTTCTTTAGGTGATAAGAAAGACGCAAATTCTAAAACTATTTTTGATTTATATTCAAGGGGTGTTTTAACAAGCCGTGATGCTTGGTGTTTTAATTTTTCACGTCAATTATTAATTAATAATATGACTAAAATGATTAATTTTTATAATGAACAAGTTGAAGAATTTAAAAAATATTTAAAAGGTAAAATTTTATCAAATACTGAACAAAGGAAAAAACAAGTAGAATCTTTTATAGATGCAGACACTACAAAAATAAGCTGGTCAAGAGAATTAAAAGATGATTGTGGAAAGTTAAAAATACATTTATTTAATGAGAATGAAGTTACAAAAGCCATGTATCGTCCTTATTGTAAGCAATGGATATATTTTAATAGATATTTGAATAACTGTGTTTATCAAATGCCTAAGATTTTCCCTAATCATAATTTGGAAAATTTATTAATTTGTGTTATGGGTAGAGGAGAAGATAAAGAATTTTCTGTGTTGATATCTAATGTATTAATAGAGTATAAATTAATATACAATGGGGATAATTTCCCCTTATATACCTACGAAAAACAAAGCGAACTAGGAACATTATTTGCAACAGCAACCACAGAAGAATATACCAAAAAAGAAAACATCCCCGATCGCATATTAAAAGACTTCCAGAAAAAATATCAAGACAAAAACATCACCAAAATAGACATATTTTATTACATATATGGAGTCCTCCACTCCCCAGAATATAAACAAAGATTTGCAGCAGACCTCAAAAAAATGTTACCCCGCATCCCCTACACGGGAGACTTTTGGACATTCAGTAAAGCAGGTAGAGAATTAGCAGATTATCATTTAAACTATGAAACCATAGAACCTTATGAAATCAAAGAATTTTCACCAGAAATATATTTAGATCCTCAAGATTACCGTGTAGAAAAAATGGTATTTGGAAAGAACAAAAACGGAATAGATAAAACCACCATCATCTATAACAGTAAAATCACCCTAACACAAATCCCCCTAGAAACCTACGAATATATAGTAAATGGAAAATCAGCATTAGAATGGGTAATGGAGAGATATAAAATCACCAAAGATAAAGATAGTGGAATAGTCAACGATCCTAACCACTGGTCAGAAGATCCGCGATATATAGTAGATTTAGTCAAGAGGATAGTTAGGGTTAGTTTAGAAACAGTGAGAATAGTGAAAAGTTTACCAGCATTGAATGAATGGTAATATTTGTCAGAATCAGGATAACCAGGATTAGAGGATGTACAGGATGTAATTTTTAAACTTCTAATTTTCCTTTGCATCTTTGCGTCTTTGCGTCTTTGCGTGAGATATTCTTCAATCTTTAAATCCTGATACCAACAGAAAATTAAAAAATCACAATCCTGAAAATCCTGAAATCCTGAAAATCCTGATTCTGACAAATAATGATATAATAAAAAATATTTAACTCAGGAGTTAAAAAAAATGACATTTAAAGAACAACTGGTAGCAGAAATAGAAACCATGACAGAAGAACAAATAGCAGAATTGTTAATAATGGTTAAAAATATGAAAACCAAACCAGAAATTAAACGGCATTTTCCAGTTGTGAATATGGTAGGTAAAGCTAAAACATTAGGTGATATTGTTAGTCCTATTGTAGATGAAAAGGATTGGGAATGTCTGAAATAATTGTACTTAATACTCATATTTAAATGAGGAATTATTATGAATATTGTAGGTTGGGTATAATGAAATGAAACCCAGCAAAATCATCATTATCACCAATCAGGATTAAAGGATGTAATTTAAAATTTAAGATTTAAAATTTAAAATTTAAAATTTAAAATTGTCAGAATCAGGATAACCAGGATTAAAGGATGTACAGGATGTGATTTGTAAATTTTTTGTTGACGAAAAGATGATAAATATAGATTAAATAATGATATAATATCTTTAAATTGTGATACCAACAGAAAATTAAACAATCACAATCCTGTTAATCCTTAAATCCTGGACATCCTGATTCTGACCAAAAATGATCATCATGAATAGAGAGAATTTAATTAATTTCCTCAAAGAAAATTTAACTAACATCAAAAGTTATGGTGTCACATCCTTAGCTTTATTTGGTTCTTATGCAAGAGATGAAGCTAAAACTACCAGTGATCTGGATTTATTAGTAGAATTTCAAGGACAAGTTACCTTTGATCAATATATGGATTTAAAATTTTTCCTAGAAGATAACTTAGGTTTATCCGTTGATTTAGTAACTAAAAAAATGTTAAAACCTCAAGTAATCAGTTCAGTAGAAAAGGATGTAATTTATGTCGCGTAGTTTAAAACTCTATTGTGATGATATTGTCATCAGTTGTGATAAAATTCTGCGTTAAGTCGCTCAGTACAAGTCGCTCAGTACAAGTCGCGATAGTTGAGCGTAGTCGAAACTCGATAACCACCTGATTCTGACAAAGAATGATATAATAAAGAATATTAAATGTGCTTCAGGAGTTAAAAACATGACATTGAAAGAAGAACTATTAGCAGAAATAGAAACAATGACAGAAACGCAAATAGCAGAATTTATCGTAATGCTTAAAAACATGAAAAATAAAAATCCAAACTTTGAAGAAAATCAAATTAAAAAATTAACTATTGGTGAATGTATAGCAAAATTTCGAGAAGAATTAATAGAAGAAAAAATAGAAATTAACCCTGATGAAATTTGGCATAATATTCGTGATTATCATCCAGGTAGAGAGGTAATTTGGTGATTCGCTTTTTATTAGATACTAATATTATATCTGAACCTTTAAGGATAGAACCCAATCAAACAGTTTTACAAAACATGGTAAAATATGAATTAGAAATTGCTATGGCATCAATAACATGGCATGAACTATTATTTGGTTGCTATCGTTTACCACCTTCTAAAAAGAAAAATAAAATTACTCACTATTTACACCAGGTAATTAGGGGTTGCTGAGAAAGTCTTTCCGTGAGGGCATAGGAGTCAGGAGTCAGGAGTCGTAGGGGCGAAGCATTCGGACGACAAATTATCAATTTTATGAAAAGGCTATTTTCCGAATGCTTCGCCCGTACAGGAGTCAGGAGGAGATGTGAAAATTTCTTTGCCGTCTCTTGAAATCCCAAAAAATGCACACTTTTTCCGGTATACCCTTCAAAACCCTTGGACTAATTTCTGTGTTTATCAGCCTCTAACCTTTGATATATCAAGGTTTTAGGTTTATTCAGCAAACCCTAAATAGGGTTTGCTGAAAAAGTCTCTTCGTTAAGGCAGGGAATAGGGAATAGGCAAGA
>NZ_JACJUZ010000113.1:0-10446 GCF_014299995.1 Sphaerospermopsis sp. LEGE 00249
GGTGACTGGTGACTGGTGACTGGTGACTGGTGACTGGTGACTGGTGACTGGTGACTGGTGACTGGTGACTGGTGACTGGTGACTGGGTAATCAATTTTATGTTTTTTAATCAACTATTAAGCTGTTACACAGCTAAATTGTATAATCCTAATATTCTGAACTCTTGTTTAACAGGCAAGATGCCTGTTCCACTTATACAAATTAAATGCACAACAGCTTACCAATTACCAATTACTAATTACCAATTACCAATTACCAATTCCCAATTCCCAATTCCCAATTCCCAATTCCCAATTCCCAATTCCCAATTACCTAATTAACTTAAACTTTCAGGATCAACACCCAAACTCTTGAGAATTTCTGCTAATTTCCGGGCTTTTTCTTCAGCTTCCAAACGTTGTCTTTCAGATTCTAAACGTTGTCTTTCCGCTTCTAAAAGTTTTTCTTCCGATTCCTGAATCCGTTCTTCTGGGGTAAAAAATCTTTTTCCCTGTTCATCAAACCAATATAACCATTCTCTAGTTATACCTTGATAAGTTCCCCTTTCTCTGCCAATTCCTAAACCTATTTCTGGCAACCAAACGGGATTTCCTGAGAGTAGTACATATTCTCCATCAACTAATTTATAAACTTCTAAAGGTTCTTTTCTCTTGCGGAGGGGATTATAAACCACATAATATAAAATCCCAAATTCATGGGCATAAAAATCCTTTTTATTGCTATATTCTCCCCGATAGGTTTGGGAAACAACTTCTAAAACCAAAATCGGTAATTTATTTTCTTCCCACAATACATAACTAGGACGTAAACCTTCATCAATAAATCTATGTACCCCAATACTTAAAAACCCATCTGGGACAATTGCAGGTTGATAAGGGTCATGATATATTCCCATATCTACACCAAAAAACCAATCCCATCTTTGAGACCACAATAAAGCAAGAATGCTTTCTAGCAAACCAGGAATGAGATGCTGTAATTGATTATCCACTGGTGTGTCGTCAGAGTCGGGTAATTCTTCTGAAGATGGTAAACAATGCAATGGGTTGTAATTGAGCATGATTGATTTTACCAATTCTTTTTTTATTATATATGATTTGTTTCATTAAGGTTTATAAGCTGTTGTGCAGCTAGATTGTATAATAGGGAATTAGGTAACTAAGCTATCGCTTCTGAATTATGCCAGCAAAAAACCATCTATCTCAAGAACAGAGAGAAAAGACTGGGAATTAATTCCCAGGCGGTTCAGGAAGCTAATCGAGTATGTTGTAAGATGTAAGGATTGAAATCTTTACCCATAAACCTTACTTCCGACCACCCAACCATTTAGCCGCCGCAATACCGATAATTCCTGCCACAATAGGATTACTCAAAAACTTAATAATTCCTGGTTGTTCTGCTAACACATCACGGAAAACATCAGGATGATTATGATAAGTAAAAGATGCAAGCGTACTCACATCATCAGCAGTCATGCGGTTAGGGTGATGGGTAGAAAGATTTAACTGCTGTTCTAACCTTTTCTCATCCAGTCCTCGTTCCTTTAATTGTTTGAAAAATGCTCTTGCAACATCATCTCTTTCATTCGGTTTAATTTGAGAAATGGCCTTTTGTAATTCCGGATCCATTTGACTGGGAGGGATACGTTCTGGATGCAAAGATTGATTAAATAAATGTCTTCTTTGATCCTTGGTTGTGCGTTGAGCAAAATCATCAAAGGTTTCGTACTCATCCGTTGTCATGGCGTTGAGATTATCCAAAGATTCTACATTTCCCTGCGCCAAATCTTGTAAAATATTACGTCTATATTCTTCACTACTTCTCACTGTAATTATCTCCTATATTTTAGGGTTGTTAATTTCGTAATATTTGAAAAACAATCCTCCTAGCTATACCTAATTTGATTAGTCTGAGCAACATAATCAGCAGTCAAAATTAGTTTTTTATCAGGACTATATACCAAAACCTTCACATCCTGATTAGGAAAATTCTTTCTAAAACCTTGTACCAAAGAACTCGCTAAAGGACGCACTTCATTAGGACTAACTTGAGGAGAAATAACCACACCTAGCTTATTATTATCTCGCACATAAGCATCAGTAATTAACCCCTTAGAAGTTTGTACAACCCAATTACCAAAATTTTGCCCTGCGGGAGTATTACCACGTTCTAATTCAGCATAAGTCACATCTCTTCCCACCGCTGGAGTCGTTGAGCGATCAACTTCTGCAACTCTTCCCCCACCACAAGCAGAGGTTAAAGTTAATATTAAAATCAAGACAAAAGCAGTCAAAATTTTACGACTCTCCTGAATTAGATTCATAATTTTTCTCCTCAGACAAATAAAAATTTAAGTCCTATTTTTAAGTCCTATTTTCAGGAAGGTTCGTAGTTAGGGCTTTAGCCCTAAAAAACATGGGAATTTAGCGATAAATCGCCCACTACGAACCTATAGGGATAAATCGCAACTACGAACTATTAATCAAGCTTTTTCTTGACGTTATCTTTGACATCTTCTACAGCGTGACGTACTTCGCTTTCCGCTTGTTTAGCTTTACCTTCTATTTTATCTTCTGGATCTCCAGTAACGTTTCCTAATGCTTCTTGTGCTTTACCTTCAATATTTTTTGCTGTAGCTTTTGCTCTTTCTTCTAAAGTCATTTGTTGTCCTATTTGTTTGCAATTACTATTCCACACTAGCGGTAATATAGGCTGATTACTTCCACCATCAGGTATACAGTTGATGTTAAATATCTATACAAAAAGGAATAAATAAGCAAATATTCTGATTCTTGATTTTAGCATTTTTCCCATAAAAAATCCCAGTTTATGAATAAGACTGGGAAAAATTGAAAATGACCTCTCTCTTCAAGGAAGAGGATTGAAAAAGCGGATTTTTTTTGGTTTTTTCCCCTGGAAAGGGGAGCTTTTAAACCGTATGGCTAACGCCACGCTACGCTATCGGCTGACGCTCACGGCGGAAGCCTTGAATGAAACAATTATCAATTGTCAATTGTCAATTATCAATTGATAAAAGTATGAGGATAATTTTGGTAAATTAGTCTAGAAAACCCATCAAAATATCAGAGTCATCAATTGTATTTGATGCTACTGGACGATTACCAAAAATTGAATAGTTTTCGGAAACTACCAACGCACTAGAACCGATGGGACGATTTCCAGATAAGTTGATACTGTTTACAACGCTGAAGGTATTGGCACCAATGGGACGAATACCCATTGCATTGTATGTGTCAACTACTTGTAAGCTACTTGTACTGATAGGACGTAAACCAGCAATTGATACTGTTCCTGCAACTTGTAACCCACTGCTACCAATAGGACGCTCTCCAGCGACTACAATTGTTCCTTGAGAAGCTTGTTCTGTATTACCTTGGTTATTTTCTTCCACTTTTTTATCTCCTTTGCTGCTAAGATGCTTTGTAAACTAACGCATCTAGCTGGTTACGTGAATTTTACAATAATTAAGGAAAGGTATTTTTTCCTAATATATGTAGAGTTTAACTCTAAAAAACAACCCATATATATAAGTTTCTTCAAAAGTGATACATAAGTAAACTTAAACTATTAATTTATGTAAACAAGTATTGCTAAATCTTGATTGCTTTCAGATCCCCGACTTCTTCAGGACTGACGCAGCGTAGAACAGAAGTAGGGGTAATTCATGAATTACCCCTACGCAAGAAATGGTAGACCATATAGGATGTCGCTACTATAGGAAAGGGTATATTGAACGAAACAGTGATCATGGAATTTAGTCTGCAAGCTCCTTTTACTCCTACAGGTGATCAACCACAGGCGATCGCTCAACTTTTGAAAACCATCCAAGCGAGTAATCGTTATCAAACTTTACTCGGTGCGACGGGAACGGGTAAGACGTTTTCTATCGCCGCAGTTATTGAAAAAGTTGGTAAACCTACCCTAGTTCTGGCACATAATAAAACCCTAGCAGCCCAGTTATGTAACGAGTTACGGGAATTTTTCCCCCATAACGCAGTCGAGTATTTTGTTAGCTATTACGACTATTACCAACCAGAAGCTTATATTCCCGTCACTGATACCTACATCGAAAAAACCGCAGCGATCAATGATGAAATAGATATGCTGCGACATTCTGCAACTCGTTCTCTGTTTGAAAGGCGTGATGTAATTGTTGTTGCTTCCATTAGTTGTATTTACGGTTTAGGGATGCCCGCAGAATACCTCAAAGCCGCAATTAAACTAGAAATAGGTATGGAAGTTGACCAAAGGCAAGTTTTAAGAGATTTAACATCTGTGCAATATAGCCGCAATGATGTAGAAATGGGAAGAGGTAAATTTCGCGTTCGTGGTGATGTTTTAGAAATTGGGCCAGCTTACGAAGATAGAATAATTAGAATTGAATTTTTCGGCGATGAAATTGACGCAATACGTTATATTGATCCTATCACTGGAGAAATTCTCAGCAGTTTAGAAAAAGTCAATATTTATCCTGCGCGTCACTTTGTCACCCCAGAAGAACGTTTAGAAATTGCTTGTGCTGATATCGCTGCGGAATTAAAATCACAGAAATTAAAATTAGAAGAATTAGGAAAATTAGTAGAAGCACAAAGAATAGATCAACGGACTCGTTATGATCTTGAAATGTTAAGAGAAGTGGGATATTGTAACGGTGTAGAAAATTATTCTCGTCATTTAGCAGGGAGACAAGCGGGAGAACCACCAGAATGTTTAATTGATTATTTTCCCAAAGATTGGTTATTAGTAATTGATGAATCTCACGTTACATTACCACAAATTCGCGGAATGTACAACGGTGATCAAGCACGGAAAAAAGTTTTAATTGATCACGGTTTTCGTCTTCCTAGTGCTGCTGATAACCGTCCTTTAAAAGCTGAGGAATTTTGGCAAAAGGTTAATCAATGTATTTTCGTTTCTGCAACTCCTGGAAGTTGGGAAATTGAAGTTTCTGAAGATAAGATTGTAGAACAAGTAATTAGACCTACTGGAGTAGTTGATCCAGAAATATTTGTTCGTCCCACGGAAGGTCAAGTTGATGATTTATTAGGAGAAATTAAGGATAGAGTTGATAAAAAAGAACGGGTTTTAATTACTACGTTAACTAAAAGAATGGCGGAAGATTTAACAGAATATTTGGAAGAGAGAGGAATAAAAGTTAGATATTTACATTCTGAGATTAATTCTATTCAAAGAATTGAAATTTTACAAGATTTAAGAAATGGGAAGTTTGATGTTTTGGTAGGGGTGAATTTATTGCGGGAAGGTTTGGACTTACCAGAGGTTTCTTTGGTGGCTATTATGGATGCAGATAAGGAAGGTTTCTTGCGTGCGGAACGTTCATTAATTCAAACTATTGGCCGTGCTGCGCGTCATATCAACGGTAAGGCAATTATGTATGCTGATAATTTAACGGATAGTATGATTAAAGCGATTGAAGAAACTGATAGAAGAAGAGGTATCCAAATGGCTTATAATAAAATGCACGGGATTACACCGCAACCGATTGTTAAGAAGTCGAGTAATGCAATTTTATCATTTTTAGATGTTTCACGGCGGTTGAATGCGAGTGATTTAAAAGTGGTTGATGAACATATTGATGAATTTGCTTTGGAGGATATTCCTGAGTTAATTACTGTGTTGGAAAAACAGATGAAAGAAGCAGCGAAAAAGATGGAATTTGAAGAAGCTGCAAAATTGCGCGATCGCATTAAGCATTTAAGGGATAAAATGTTGGGTAGGTAATTATGGAATTTTTGTATAGAACTAGGAATTTAGCCAATAAATTATTTAAATTGTTTACTTCATAAATTCCTTTTTTTCTTGATCAGAAATGTAACCCTGTTTAACAGCTTTATTAACCAAATCCCGTAAAAATCGTCTAAATCCGTATAAAAATTGAACTTTCTCTAAGGTAAATTTATGTGTTTCATGAGAATAACCATACTCTTGCCAAATACAATTTATTTTCCAAGTATCTAATGACTTAAAACTAATTGCGAAACCACTTTCAGGAAAATCCAATTCAATGTTTTGACCTATTAAAAGCTGATAAATTTTTTCTGGCAACTCTTCTAGTACCAGGATTATATCAGGATCTAAGAATATTTCCTTTCTCTTTTTTCCAAGTTTGATTAAAACTTTTTGATTATTTCTAAAACAAAAAAGTCTTAACCCCATTTCTAAATGAGAAAGTTCACCTTTAGGATCTTCAGGGGGTAGACAATATTCTACATTGACAGATTCTTCTAATTTCAGAGAAAATGTATTCATTCTTACCTCTTGCATAAGATTTAGCTTAGTCTAAATGTATCTAAAACAGGATATCCACAATTGAATGTTCCATCATTTTTTCTTTTAATAAATACACGAGTTACATTTTCAATAATAGTTCCGTTAGTTTGATAAACTCTGCCAATAGGACGTTTAAAATCCAAAATATATCTACCTGGATATTTAGGTATAATTTGCTCCGCCTCTACCCAGTCTTCTTCATTTAACCATTGTTCTTGAGGATTTTGTGTACTGGCTATTCTTCCCCTTAATTGCTCTATTCTAACTCTAGGTCCATGATGTCGCTCAATATTATCATAGGCTTTTGTTGATCTAGGATTATTCCATTGTGGTTCTTCTCCCTTACCTCTCCACACAAACCCACTTCCTACTTCTACATTAGGATTTGTTATCTCCTGTTGTATAACTTCCGCTGATGGGTAATTTTGCTGAAAATTTGGATAATTATTGTCACTCAAAACGCCCAATTCCCCTAATTCTAATTGTAGTATTTGATCAAAACCATTTTCTCATGTTTTTATGAACTTGTGACAAATACCACATATAATCATCAATTTTAAACTTATCCGCAGCTTTGACAATATACTCTTTTGCTAACTCTTCATTCCCCTCAGCTTCATAATACAAACCTAAATAAAGATGACTGTAAAAATTACCTTTTAAACCTTCTGATTTACCCACAATCAAAACATCATCAGTTGTACAATTACCCGCAAATAAATCATAGACACAACGCATAATTTTCCGGGGATCATTTTTCACAGGTAATAAAGAATTTCTAGCTTCTTCCACACCCGATAACCTAGCAATACAAAGATATCTCCACACAGTTTCTTCTACATCCTGTGCATTGACAGTTAAATCAATTTCAAATTGTTTTGCACCTTCGGCGAATCTTTCCGCATAATAATAAGATAAACCCCGTTGCCAAAGATAGGGAATAATTCGATCATCTAATTTTTCTGCGGTATCAAAATCTGTAATTGATTCCTCAATTTTCCCCAATTGAAAATAAACCATTCCCCGACGAATGTACACATTAGGGTTATTTGGTTGTTTAATAATTGTTGCGTTCCAGCGTTGCAATTGACTTTCTAAAGAGTTGATAAAAAACATAGATTTTGTGATGAAAAATGATCATAAAATGACTTTTTATCTTTGTAGGGTTTTAGTAGTGCTAAACCCATACTCCTAAATTATTACTAATTCCATTGAGCAGAACATTTTTCCCTATCTTCCTATTCCGTCTTCCCTAGCAAAAAAATCGGGGTATTTCCAGAAACCACAGAAATACCCCCATCTGAAAAACTGATTAAATTGATTAACTACTATGCAAAAGCAGCAGTTCTCACATCATTATTAGCCAGAATTTCTTGCAATTCATCAGCGTCAACGGTTTCTTTATCAATCAACATTTGGGCAATTTGATCCAAAATGTGACGGTTACTTACTAAAACTTCCTTAGCCCGTGCGTAAGCAACATCAACTAATTTACGCACTTCTTCATCAATGGCAGCGGCGGTTTCTTCGGAGAAATCACGCTCAGACATGATATCTCTGCCTAAGAACATATTACCTTGTTGACGACCCAAGGCAACTGGACCCAAGCGATCGCTCATGCCAAAACGAGTAATCATTTGTCTGGCAACTCGCGCTACTTGTTGCAAGTCGTTGGAAGCACCAGTAGTTACTTCCTCTTCACCAAAGATAATTTCTTCAGCTAAGCGACCACCTAAAGCCACGGCCATCTGATTTTCCAGATATGCACGGCTATATAAACCTGTATCCATGCGGTCTTCGCTAGGAGTAAACCAAGTCAAACCACCAGCACGACCACGGGGAATAATGCTAATTTTCTGTACAGGGTCATAGTCAGGCATTAATGCACCAACTAAAGCATGGCCAGCTTCGTGATAAGCAACCAAGGTTTTGCGCTTTTCGCTCATTACTCGGTCTTTCTTTTCTGGACCTGCTAACACCCGGTCAATAGCATCGTTAATTTCATCCATCGAAATTTCGGTTAAATTCCGACGTGCTGCTAAAATTGCGGCTTCGTTTAACAGGTTAGATAAATCTGCACCGGTGAAACCAGGAGTCCGACGGGCGATTTTATCCAAGTCCACATCTTTAGATAAGGTTTTACCCCGTGCGTGAACTTTGAGAATTTCGCTGCGGCCACCGTAGTCGGGACGGTCTACCACAACTTGACGGTCAAAACGACCAGGACGCAATAAAGCAGCGTCGAGAACGTCAGGACGGTTGGTGGCTGCAATGATGATAATGCCGGTGTTACCTTCAAAACCATCCATTTCGGTGAGTAACTGGTTGAGGGTTTGTTCCCGTTCATCGTTACCACCACCTAAACCTGCACCCCGTTGACGACCTACTGCGTCAATTTCATCAATGAAGACGATACAAGGAGCGTTGGTTTTTGCTTGTTCAAATAAATCGCGGACGCGGGAAGCACCCACACCCACGAACATTTCCACAAATTCAGAACCGGAAATACTGAAGAAAGGGACACCTGCTTCTCCAGCTACAGCACGTGCGAGGAGGGTTTTACCAGTTCCTGGAGGTCCGACTAATAATACACCTTTAGGAATTTTTGCACCAACAGCGGTAAAGCGATCGGCATTTTTCAAAAAGTCTACAACTTCGTTTAATTCCAGTTTAGCTTGGTCAATACCTGCTACATCGCCAAAGGTGACTTGGGTTTGGGGTTCCATTTGTACCCTAGCTTTGGACTTACCAAAGTTCATCGCTTGGCTACCAGGACCTGTTTGGGCGCGACGGAGTAAGAAAAATAAACCAACCAACAGCAATACAGGGAAAAATAAGCTGCTCAGTGCTTTAAACCAAAATCCTTCGTCGGTTTGGGGTAATACGGCAATATCAACACCTTTATCTCTCAGAGTATTGATTAAATCTGGATCGCTAACTAAGGTGACACGCTTTTTATTGGGGTCGTATTTAGGTGTAACAATTGCTGTAGAACGATCTGAACTGAGACTGACTCTTTCTACTTTGCCTTGATCAACTTCTTGAATAAATTGACTATAGCGCCATGTTTCTACTTGGGGGGGTTGGTTGTCAAAAAACGCAGTCCCTAAAGCAATTACTACAATAAACAGCAGCGCATATAGCCCCGCATTTCTCCATCTTTTATTCACTGAGGTCTATCCTCCTGTATTTTTTGGGCGTTAGTGTAAGGTCTCTAAAATAAGAGAGGGCTTTATGAGAATTATGTTAACTTATCTTAAGATATACCAAAATGGCGTTCCTGTCATGGTAGAAATAATCCTTTAAGTTCTAAAAAGCAAGGATGCTTAGGATTATATTCTAACGATCCGGTGGGCTGATGTACGGTATGAATGGGAATTATCTCGACAACGCTGTTAGTGTAGGCGATCGCTGCAAATTCTTTGACTAGCTGTGGTGTCCAAGGTGCTTGCTGGATGGTGATTTGACGGTTTTGTAAATGTTGGATAATGTGCGATCGCTCTATCCCTGGCAATATTCCCACTTCTAATGGTGGTGTCCACCAACTGCCATCTTTCCAACCCCAAAGATTACCTGTACTGGTTTCTAACCAATTGCCCTCATTATCTATTAAAATCGCTTCTTCGGCGTTTACGGCTTGACCATTATTTTTCGCTAACCAAGGACTCAAATAATTGCCTGTTTTATGGTTGGGGAGAGAACGGGCAAATTCTGGTTTTGCAAGTCCAGCAATTATACCATTATTTTGTTTTTCTGTCAAGTTTGCTGGTAATAATCTACCTGTGATCCATTCTCTCCCATCGGGAAAAATAGTAATTCTGATCACGGGAAAATGCTGTAAAAGCATTTCTGCACCTTGACGCACAAAATTCCAATTTGGTTCTGGCCAGTTGAAAGTTTGTAAAGTTAATTGCAAGCGTGAACAATGAGCTTTCCAGTTAGTTAAACTCTGATCAAGGGAATGATCATAAACTCTTAAAGTTGTAAAAACTGTAGCTCCAAAAAGCAAACCTGGATCATTAATATTTAATTCCAGAGTTTGCGATTCTATTAATTTACCACAATACCAATACATGACTGGGGACTGGGGACTGGGGACTGGGGACTGGTGACTGGGGACTGGGGACTGGGGAC
>NZ_JACJUZ010000004.1:0-114970 GCF_014299995.1 Sphaerospermopsis sp. LEGE 00249
TAGTGCAAGGGTTTTGAAGGGTATACCGGAAAAAGTGTGCATTTTTGGGGATTTCAAGAGATGGCAAAGAAATTTTCAAATCTCCTCCTGACTCCTGACTCCTGACTCCTGACTCCTATGCCCTCACGGAAAGACTTTCTCAGCAACCCCTAATTATATTTTTATTGGCGCATTTACCTAAATTAAAATTTGTAAAAACTCAATGAATTAATAACGAGTAATAAATTTTGCTAATTTATGAATAACACCAAGAAAAAATTGCCAGCAAAAAAATTCCTAATCCTGAAATATCGCCATATTTGCGCCACTGACAGGCAAAATGCCCGTATTACACCTCATGCTACAGAGCAAAACTGAAAACTCTTGGGTGATTGTTGTTTAAAACCATGAAGTTAAGCCTGAGAATGAGTTAAGATCAAATACATTAAGGGTTAAAAGTACAGCCGAGTCCCCAGACTTCCTAGAAATGCCAATGACTACAAGTAGGCAACTAAAACAACCGCAATTAACGCTGGTTTTGCAGTACAGTTTATTACAGGATGGTAATCAGGAAACACCACCAAGTATTCACCAGGTGAGGAAAAATCCAGAAATGTTTAACTTCTATGAAGTAGACATGATCTAGCATTGCCCTAAAAAAGATTAAGCTCAACTGAAGCAGTAACCATTGGTTTATAACCCAAAACTTCCTTATATTGACTACCACCACCGAGTCCTTGTGAGATTGGGTTGTTGCAATAGTTCACCAAGCTTGAAATTGAACTCTTTAGGGTATCTCTTACCGGGTTAAGACCCAAATTTTCACAAGTTTAACTACGTTGTTTAAAAAGGCAGAAGTAGTACATGCTACACCGCAAGATTTATCAACTGTGTTGCGACGGGCGGGAGGTATGTGTTTTTTTGCGGGATCAGCAACGCTGGATAGAGCGGGCCCGCATTATAGATATAGAGGGTGATCTAGTGACTCTACGCTATGAAACAGACGAAGAAGACGAAGTTTGTTCTTGGGAAGAGATGGTTCGCCTAGAAAGCATTGGCTCGGTAACGCAAAAATTAGCTTCCGTACCACGGGGTAATGTAGAACCTCTCATGACTGAAGACTGTCCTGAGTCGGAACGTATCCGTAACCGTTTTACTGACTTGAATCCCGACTAATAACTCTTTGTCTACCCAAAAATTACCATTTAGGGACTAGGGAAAGAAAATTTTAGATTTTAGATTTTAGATTTTGGATTGCAAGTAATTCAAACACAATCCAAAATCCAAAATCCAGCCATCCTGACTCCTATTCAGGATTCTAGATCAGATAAACGTTCAAAGGCAGGACAATAACCTTCCAGGGTAACTTTAAAGTTATACAATGGGGCTGCAGGATTCCAACACCGTTGCCCCCTCTGGTATTTGCACGTACCACAACACTCTAAATCTGACCAGGTATAGGGGTGCTTACTACGGGCTGCATCTAAGCTATTTTGATTCAGCAGTTCTCGTTGAGACAAACCTCTTAATACCAGTTCTTCCCCTTGCCAACGGGCTTCTATTAAACCAGTATCCGCAAATTGCTGCCAACGCGAATCCTCTGTAATTGCTTCTGGTAGGGTGATTGTAATCACTGTTTCTAATTCCGTTAACTCCCCTTCATAATTAGTTTCTGGGGCGGAAGGCTGTAAAAATGTTTCACCAATGGGCAATTCTACCACAATTCCCGCTGCTGGGGAATGAAGATGATAACGATTTTGTAACTCGTCTAAACTGGTTAGGTCAGCTAAATAAGCAGGAGAACCGTGGATAAAAACCACGTGCTGGGGTCGTAAATTATGAATTAATTGGGTTGTTCCTGGTCCATCACTGTGTTGAGCTAAAAGATAGCTTTCTATGGTGGTTGCTGCGGGATATTCTGAATTAACTTTGATATCTATTTTTTCTGGTAGGAGAATGAGCCAAGGTCCTGTGTTGAGTTGACAATATTTACTTAAATCCGCTGTGGAGTCAGTGAGGACAATACAGGGTGAACTGCCTAAAGTAGTCAAATCTTCCACTTTTAAACGCCGCACACGGGGACGTACTCTTTCATCCCAAAATAAAGGCTGATGACGGGCAAAATTTTGGACTGAGGCGGGAAGATGGGGTAAAAGTTCTAAATAAGCATCACAACCAGCAGCTACATTACCATCAACCCAAATATCTAAATCTCGTCCAGTAAAATGGTGATGAGAGCGTAACAACATCAACAATTCTTGACCTAAGCCTAAAGCCGGTGTGGGTAAAATAATAGAACAGTGATCAGCTATGGCGCGGTTAATTCTTTCCGCTAGTTGATTTTCTTGGTTGCGACGGTGGGGATGACGAGATGTTCCATAACTGCCTTCAATTAAGAGAACATCTAAATGTAAACCTCTTAACTCTTCTAAGCGCAACCCATCTACTAGGCGAGAATTGGAGAGGAAAAAATCTCCTGTGTAAAGTAATTTATAGTCACGGCGCGGGGTATGGTAGGTGAGGAGAATAACCACAGCACCGGGAAGATGACCTGCGGGAAATAATTCGACTACTAGATTTTCTTGTATTTCTATAGGCGATCGCAAAGGTAACGCCTGACAAAAGGAAGGAATTTCTTCCGGTGCTTGTTCCGGCCAATTTAACGGTAATAACTTGCTAGTCACCTCACTAGCATAAATAGGCATAAGAGGAAAAGCTTGATTAAGTGCCAGCAAACCTCTAGCATGATCTGGGTGAGCATGACTAACCAACACTAAATCTGCTGGCAATGATGAACTACCCTTCTGTGCAGATTTAGTTATGTCCCTAGTCAGATATGAAATATCCCCCAAACCGCAATCTAATAAAATGCGGTGGGGACCCATGCGTACTAATAGACAAACACCTTCATCTTCATGCTGAACACTATAGGGCAGACATTCTAATTCATTAGCTGCATCCCCAGGATCAGGACGAGACGATACTGATAGATCATCCCTCATACGCTCTAACTCTGGTTAATGTGCAAATTAATGTGCAGAACCGTTGCCATGATAGTTATCGGAATCATAAAAGCCATTTTTTGTACCGAAAAATAAGCACGCAAAGGTAAAGATAACAGTGAATCCTACTAAAATCAGCTTAACATCCATCGGTTTACCCTCGTTGATTCAACTCATTTTTATAGTAATAGTGTGATTATCTATTTGGGCAGAATCGCTAGAAAATCTTTACTTTAATTGGTAATTGGTAATTGGTAATTGGTAATTGGTAATTGGTAATTGCTGGTTAGGAAAACTCTTACCCAGTCACCAGTCACCAGTCACCAGTCCCCAGTCACCAGTCACCAGTCACCAGTCACCTTAAAATACAACTTCCTGACCTCGTTCTGTAAAGCGGACATCTTTGATGTTCCATTGGGGGTTACTGGTGAGGGTTTTACGGAGACTACCAAACAATGCAAACTGCTCACAACTAGAAAGAGAAACTATTTGCCGCTTTGAATCAGGAGCAATTCGTATATCAATTGTTGCAACTCCATTATCAACGTTAACACGATATCCGACTAGGCTAAAATCGGCTGTATCTCGCTCTTCTAAGATTTTACCTACAGCTTCGTTGACTGGTTCATCTGCTGACACTGAAGTTTGTTTGGAAATATAATCTTGACATTGAGCATCACTTGTGTATAGGGTGACTTGAGTAGTTTTACCAGAAACAGCTTGAGAAGTTGCATCGGGAGAGGGTTGATTGGAAAATGGTTGAGATGTTGGAGAATTTTGGGGAGTTGGGGAAACTGTGTTGTTTGGTGTTGGTGTTGAAGTTGTATTATCAGAAATATCGCTAGAAGTACAACTGCTAATACTGGCGCAAACTGCTAATAAAATTACGGGTAAAATAGGTTTTATCTTAGTGTTATAAATGTTCATATTCAGAGATTGTGCAAGTTCTCAGATAGATACATTAACTCTAAAACCAAATCTGGGGCTATTAGCAGAAATTTTTATTTTTATTAATTATGGAGAAATCAATATAAATGGTGCAACCGCGCAAACAATTTGCTCAACATTGGTTAAAAAGTGAAAAAGCCCTTAACGCTATTGTTAAAGCAGCTAATTGTCAAGAAGATGATAGGATTTTGGAAATTGGTCCGGGTACAGGAATTTTAACTAAGCGTTTATTACCTTTAGTTCATTCTTTGGTTGCTGTTGAGATTGACAGAGATTTGTGTAAATTACTGGTAAAACAACTAGGTGAAAGAGAAAATTTTTTACTGCTGCAAGGTGATTTTCTCACTCTTGATGTAGCTTCTCAATTAACAGCTTTTCCTAAGTTTCAACAGCAAAATAAAGTTGTTGCTAATATTCCCTATAATATTACAGGTCCAATTATTGAAAAGTTACTGGGTACTATTGCTAACCCCAATCCTCAACCCTATGATTCTATTGTGTTACTAATTCAGAAAGAAGTAGCAGAAAGATTATATGCTAAACCAGGATCAAGAACTTTTGGAGCGTTGTCGGTGCGGGTACAGTATTTGGCAGATTGTGAGTTAATTTGTACAGTTCCCGCTGGTGCATTTTACCCACCACCAAAAGTTGATTCTGCTGTGGTGCGCTTAGTCCCCCGACAGAGAGAAATTACCGCTAATGACCCCAAAAAGCTAGAAAATCTGGTTAAATTAGGGTTTGGGGCGAAGCGAAAAATGTTAAGAAATAACTTGCAATCGGTAATTGAGCGCGATCGCTTGACGCAATTACTGGAACAATTAAATATTAATCCCCAATCTCGCGCCGAAGACCTCAGTGTTACACAATGGGTATCACTGGTAAATATGGTGACTAGGGACTGGTGACTGGTGACTGGGGACTGGGGAAAAAAATTTTAGATTTTAGATTTTAGATTTTAGATTGGAGTTAACAAAAACAATCCAAAATCCAAAATCCAAAATCCAAAATAAATAACTCCTGACTCCTGACTCCTGACTCCTGACTCCTGACTCCTGACTCCTGACTCCTGACTCCTGACTCCTGATAACTTATATGCGTTCTTATAGCTTAATTGCACCTGCGAAAATAAACTTGTATTTAGAAATCATCGGCAACCGCCCTGATGAATATCATGAGTTAGCAATGATACTGCAAAGCATAGACCTT
This sequence comes from Sphaerospermopsis sp. LEGE 00249, assembly GCF_014299995.1. Lineage (NCBI taxonomy): Bacteria > Bacillati > Cyanobacteriota > Cyanophyceae > Nostocales > Aphanizomenonaceae > Sphaerospermopsis > Sphaerospermopsis sp. LEGE 00249. Next base: position 5,136 of record NZ_JACJUZ010000004.1, read on the forward strand.
GCAGATCAAATAGATTTACACGCTGCCAGCACAGAAGCGATTCGCGTTTATTGTCATCATCCCCAAGTACCTACAGATAACAGTAATTTAGCATACAGAGCCGCTGCACTAATGGCCAAGCAATTTCCTGATGCTTTTAGTAATTTTGGTGGGATTGATATTACTGTGAAAAAAAACATTCCTGTTGCTGCGGGTTTAGCTGGAGGTTCGACAAATGCAGCAGCGGTATTAGTGGGTATAGATTTGATGTGGAATTTGGGATTAACTCAATCAGAATTAGAAGAATTAGGCGCACAACTCGGTTCAGATGTGCCATTTTGTATTGCGGGAGGAACAGTAATAGCTACAGGTAGAGGTGAAAAACTTTCTCCTTTACCTAGTTTAGATCACATATATATAGTATTAGCTAAATATCGCAGTTTGGAAGTTTCTACAGCTTGGGCTTATAAAACCTATCGGCAAGTATTTGGTAGTACCTATATGACAAATACTGAAGATTTAGCGGCTCGTGCTAGTGCAGTGCATTCGGCAGAAATTGTCAAAGCTATCGTCAATAAAGATGCAGTAGAAATCGCCAAGAAAATGCACAATGATTTAGAAAAAGTGGTATTACCTTCTTATTCTCAAGTATTACAATTGCGGGAATTATTTGCTAGTCAAGAAGGGGTTTTAGGCACAATGATGTCAGGTTCTGGACCTTCTGTATTTGCTATTGTGGAATCAAAAGCACAAGCAGAAATAGTTAAGCAGAAAATTAGAGAAGCAATTCCTGATGAGGATTTAGAATTGTTTGTAACTCAGACAATTAGCAATGGGATTCAGATATTAAAGTGATAGGAGTCAGGAGGCAGGAGGTAGGAGTCAGGAGTCGTAGGGGCGAAGCATTCGGGCGAAAAATTATCAATTTTATGAAAAGGCTATTTTCCGAATGCTTCGCCCGTACAGGAGTCAGAAGGTAGGGGAAGCTAATAACCCAATTACCAATTACCAATTACCAATTACCAAATGATGAACAAACCCAAAGTTAAAGAAAAAGAAAAAGAGACTCCCGAACAAGTTCCACCAACGCCATTAAGGTGTATAACTGGGGCGGTAATGTCAGGAGGATTTGCATTTGCAATGTATTCTTTAATGATTGCGATCGCTACCACTTTTGCTAATAAACCTATTCATTCTGATAACCAAATAGTCCTCAATATCGCCTCCGCTGTTCGTACCTTAGTGGTGGGTGTGGTGGCTTTGGGAACGGGAATATTTGGTATAGTAGCCTTGGGTTTGTTAGCGTTGGCAATACAATTATTAATCCAACAGTTTACAACCTCTAAAAATTGATAATTGATAATTGATAATTGACAATTGTTTTATTCAGGTTTGAAAACTGATCTTTTCCCAGGACAAGAAAGAAAAAAATTTCTATCTTCTAATCCTCTCACTTCCAGGTTTGGTAATTGTCCATTGTCAATTGTCAATTGTCCATTATTCTGATATTAACAAGAAACAAGGTTTGTTAATTGAGAACGAGATTTGATAAATTGCAATTTGGCAGATGCGGAAACCTGAAGTAATTGATTTTGTTTTCTCCAAAGAGTCGGCGACAATTTGTGATGGTGACTAAACTGGCGAGAAAAATGACAAGAATTTTGATAGCCTATTTTGGTAGCAATTTCTTCAATTGTCAGATTCGTACTTTTTAGTAAGGAACACGCTTCGGCCATACGACGTTTAACTATCCAAGTATTAACACTTTTTCCCGTTTGTTTGGATACTTGGTTAGTTAAATAAGCTGGAGAATAACCAACAGCTTCGGCGACATCAGATAAAGTAATACCTTGGTGATAATGAGCCTCAATATAGTCAAAAACTTTTTGCAGGTGGGAGATATTAGGGAAGATTAACTCTGAATTTCCTAATGTAGCTGGAAGTTCTGAAACTTTTGGCGAAACTTGATGAGAGTTCTGACTATACCAGGATCTGAGCAAAGATTGTTTTTCTAATCGAATAGAAATTGCTTTTAGCAACTCATCGACAGTAGCAGGTTTACTTAAATAATCATCTGCTCCCAACTCCATTCCTGTTCTCATAGAAGCCTTAGAATTACTTGCTGTGAGAAAAATAAAAGGAATAATTGCTGTGAGAGGATTTTGACGTAGCTTAGTTAAAACACTGTAACCATCCATAACTGGCATGAGCAGATCACAAATTACCAAATCAGGTAAATTTTCTTCTGCTTGCCGAATACCAACTTGACCATTTTCTGCTCCTATCGTAACAAAACCTTCAGCTTCAAGACTGTCTAAGAAGAGATGGCGGGTAATAGCATCATCTTCAATTACAAGAATTGTTTTCGACGATTCGCGTATCATTGTGAAACCAATAAAAGTTCTAACAGGGAATGATTAATAGCAATTGATAATTGATAATTGATACTTGATAATTGATACTTGATAATTCATCCTGCAAAAGACTCTTTCCCTTTTTTCTATGAACTGGGAAATATAGGAACTAATGGTAGAACTAAAGTAAATGTAGTACCGACACCCACTTTACTAACCATTGTGATTTGACCTCCATATAAATCAACTAGATTTTTGACAATTGATAAGCCTAGTCCTGTTCCCGAAGTATTATCAACATTGCTACCTCGATAAAACGGTTCAAAAAGTCTTTCTTGGTCTATTTCGGGAATACCAATACCTTTATCTTTAACCTGAAACTGTATTTTTTCCTGGTGACAGGAAACAATTAAGTCCACCACACTATTAGGGTGAGAATATTTAATTGCATTGTCTAGCAAGTTATTCAAAATTGGTTTCAGTATTTTTTGGTCAATCCATACGTCTAAACAGTTGCCTTGACTCTGAAAATCAATATATTTATTACTATTAATGATTACCATTTTTGTAATTAAATCTTGACAAAAATTCACAATATTAACCTTTTGCTGCTCAACTATAATTTGCGCTGATTCTGCTTTAGATAATAATAAAATATCATCTAATACCTGATTGATTTGTTCAGATGCTGTTTGAATGTGTTCAATAAATATTAATTTCTTGTCTGTTTCCCATTTATCTATATGTCGCTTGAGTAAGCTATTGGAAAATGAAATAACATTTAGTGGTGTCCGAAATTCATGGCAGAGTATACCCACAAGATTAGCTCGAATTTTACTGATTTCTTGTGCTTGTTCTAAAGCCTGATGCAATTCCAATTGTGCAGATTTATAATCTGTGATATCAGTAGCTGTAATGACTTCAACTTCTTGACCATCAAAATCTATCCCTCCATCAAAGCGAGTCATGGCAACATCTAACCATCGTTCTTTACCATCTTTGGTAATAATATTTATCTCCTGATATTCAAATTCCCAGTTAGTTGTTTCTGGAGGTTTAGATGTTCGACTTTTGATAAGTTGGTTAAACTCAAAGTCTGCTAATAGTTCCTTTTTTGTATAACCCGTGAGTAATTCCGCAGCAGAATTGACATAGTAAATTTTTGTACCTTGAATTAGGAAAATACCAGCCTTTGTTGCTTCTAGTAAGGTACAAAATCTAGACTCTCTGAGTTGCAGTAAGTTATCAATATGTTGATGTTGAATTTTATCACCTTCCTGTTTATTACTTTCCTGTTGTAATTTCTTTTTACTTTCTCTACCTTCATTAATCCATTTTTGGACACTTAATTCTACTAAGTTATTATTTTCCCGAATAAACCCGCAGCAAAACTCGTTACCTTGATACTTTATACAAGTAAGATTTAGTTCAGCTAAAAATATTCGTCCTTCCTTTGAGCGATAGCGACATTTAAAGGAGAGGTGATCTAAATTTTTCATATTTTGCCATTGTTCTGACCAGTTATGTAATAAAAAATCTATATTCAAATCACTCAGATTCATGGATAGTAATTCTTCCCGGGAGTATCCTGTGAGCGTGCAGGTGGCATTGTTGACATAAATAAACTGCGCGTTTTCTCCTAAACAAAAAGCAGCATCTATAGTTTGATTAATGAGAAAATCTACAATTTTAAACTTCAAGCTTGGCTGTAAACTCCATTTTGAGTTGACTTTTGCTAACCCGGAATCCCCAGAATACATATCAAGATTTACTCCTAAGTCTTAGTTCATAAGTAGGTGAGCGTTAAAAATTTTCGTTATGACAGGCAAGAGGCAAAAGGAAACAGGATTTTGGTTAATTTACTTTGATGATGCTATGAATTTGTCAGTCCGATTGAATTTAGGTTTAATCTTAACAATAAAGAAATCATTATTTCAATTTTGTTGCATATATAAGTGTTTGTTATTCCTAAATTAAGTATTTTTTGGTAAAAATAAAATACCATACTTTCAATTGTGAACTTTAAAAGAATCCCAGGTAAGATTTTTAGTGAACTCCCCCACAAAATTTGTTAAAAATTTGTAAAAATTTGAGAGTCTACTGGTAAGGCTACATTCTTGGAACTATAAAAAACTTTTATATCAAATGTAATAGATATGTAGTTTACCTAGATTATCGAAAAATCGGCTGGAAAACCGGACTTCGTGCAAAGTTTTTGCAGCCGCTTATAAATCCCCATGACAGAAACAGCCTCTTCTGTCTGCGTTAAGTTTCAGAAATTTGCTCAATTGGGAACATTATCTAAGAATGTAATAAATTTACCATGGAAAGGATCTAACTATATCTCAATACGCCCAGTCATCCTCCCTATGGAAGAGATTTCTGTAAAAAAACCTGTAAGCAACGAAACCTCTTACCAAAGATATATAAATTGTAAAGCAAGAATGTGTTGAGGTACACAAAATATAAAATACTGATTCCATCTTGATACTACCCACGGCTAAAAGCCGGGGGATTCTTGAATAGTCCACAAACGAACCGTCAAAAATTATCCTTAGAAATACAAGCTATCAGAGTGAAGGATCATCAAAAAAAATGCAAGAGCGAAAAAATAGACAAATCGATCAAAAAATAGTTCATTTATCCGGTGTGAAACTTTGAGTAGGCTTAATGAAAGAGGTAACTTCTGCAAGAGGTTGAATCTGTATTGGTGGTTTTAGCTATATATCTCTTAACCAAACAGCTGCTCTAGCTGGTTCAGTCTACCCCCAACCCCAATCAAAACAGAGAAAACCCTTGATATATGTTTATAAATTTTTCATCAGCAGGTGTTTGTCTCAGCATGATCTACTACTACTACTTCCACTGTGCTGAGATTTTTGAAATATGAGGAAAAGCTGCCAAGCTATTGATTGAATTTCATTCACAAATAGGAGTGCATACCATGAGTCAAAACGTTGCTGATTATAATAGACAAATTAATAGGAAAATTAATACTGAACAAGTAGAACAAATAGTTAAGGCAATTATAGCTGGCAAGTATTCCTGGGCTTGTGTTTTGCTATTGCGTTTTTCTGGACACAACCCTATTGACCATATACCCTACCGTACTTATATCAGATTGCTCAAAAATAATTGCCTACTTGGTGGCTCTAGACAAGAGCAAACTGCTACTAAAAAAGAGGTAGAAATGTTTAACCTCAAATCCAGTTGGATTCATTTATAATCAAGCCAGAAAATGAAGCTGGGTGTGGGTTTACTAGAAGTATTTTCAGGCATTATATATGTTTGGTAAACCCACAAATTTACACATTAATTGGCACATTAAATTGATAAGCATTTTGAATCTCATATCCAAGAAAATTAGATTAAAAAATGTTTTGTTATCCCAGCCATATTGTTCATAACTTACTGTAAGAAAAACGAAGGTGGGAATTTCTTAACTGTTAACTAATAATTATTAATTCATTCTCATCATGATTTACCCAATTTCCATGTCTAATAGTTCTCTGCAACCCATACTCAGAGAGATTGTATGGCAGAAAAAGCTAGAAGTTGCACAAATGCAACAAGAAATGTCTCTCGCGTCTTTGCAACGTCAATTAACTGCGGCTCCCACTGTCAGAGATTTTTTTACTGCTTTACAACAAAGTATTTATAAACCTAGTTTGATCGCAGAGGTTAAAAAAACATTCCCTAATCAAGATGTCACTACACAAGATTTTGATCCTTTGTCTATAGCTAAATCCTATGAACGCGGTGGAGCAACTTGTATATCTGTTGTGACTGATCAAAAGTTTTTTCATGGTGGTTTTGATCATCTGCGGATTATTCGACATCGCATAACATTACCTTTGTTATGCAAAGATTTTATTCTTGATCCTTGTCAAATTTATTTAGCACGTGCAGCAGGTGCGGATGCAATTTTATTAATTGCTGCTATTCTTACTGATCAGCAGATTAATAACTTTTTGCGGGTGATTCACTATTTGGGAATGAATGCTGTAGTTGAAGTTCACAATTTGAGTGAATTAGATCGGGTGATCAAGTTAGAAGATGTCCGTATTATCAGCATTAACAACCGCAGTTTAGAAGATTTTAGTGTTAATCTTGGCACTACTCAGCAATTAATGGCAGCTAGGAGAACACATTTACAAAACTTAGGTATTTTGGTTGTCAGTGAATCGGGAATTGAAACACCTGCTGATTTATCCCTAATGTCAGATGCAGGTGTGAATGCAGTTTTGATGGGAGATTCTTTACTCAAACAAGAAGATTTAGAAACTGCTGTCAGTAGTTTATTTAAATCCAAAATTCCAATCTATAAAGACTTAGTGAAAAAAGGAGTTTAATAGGTGACAGGTGACAGTGAAGAAAGCAGGGGAAGCAGGGGAAGCAGGGGAGAATATTAACTTTTACCTCCTGCCTTCTGCCTCCTGCCTTCGTTAAAACATCTATACTTTCACTACTTTTAAAGTTTGCAAAGTTGAATCAACACAACCGCTAATAAATCCCCCTAAAGACTGAATTTTTTGGAGATATTCTATAGCTGGTTTTGTGATTAGTTCCCCAGGCATTAATACAGGTATTCCTGGGGGATAGGGACATATATTTTCTGCACAAATTCTATTTACTGTTTTCTCTAAAGGTAGGATTTCACTATCAGCAAAAAAAGCTTCACGGGGCGAAATGCACATAATATGATCTATTATGGCACCGTTTCTATATTTACATATTTTGTACTGACTTGTCAATTGTGGTATCTGAGTTAATTTTTTTAACCCTGTTACTAATTCACCAATATCTGATTTATTGTTACCTAAGCTAATAATAAAAGTGAGATTTCGTAAGGATGAAAATTCAGATGTTACACCCATTTCATTAAGCATATCTTCAGCATCAAAACCCGTTAAACCTAAGTTGGCAATATTCACAGTCAACCGGGTTTTATCCAAATCAAAAAAGCCATTTTTATTAATTTGGGGGATCTCTAAAACTGATAAACTGGGAATTTGACTAATTTCAATTCTTGCAATTTCCGCTAACTGCAAAGTTTGAGACATCAAAATTTCCCCATTAACTGCCATTTGGTGACGTGCAGCATCAAGAGAAGCTAAAAGAATAAAACTCGGACTTGTAGATTGAACTAATTGTAATGCTTTATTTAATCTATTAATATTAATTCTATTTCCTTGACAATGTAACATTGATGCTTGAGTCATTGCACCTAATGTTTTATGAATAGATTGTATGGTTAAATCTGCACCTGCGGTTAAAGCTGAGATAGGTAAATGGGGATGAAAATGAAAATGTGCGCCATGTGCTTCATCAACAATTAAAGGAATATTATATTGATGGGTAATTTGGGCAATACTTTTTAAATCTCCACACACACCGTAATAAGTTGGGTAAACCATTAGCACAGCTTTAGCATCAGGATGTTTGGCTAAAGTTGCTGTTAAATTTTCTGGTGTAATGCTGTGTGTAATATCTAAATTTTCATCATATTCAGGATTGATAAAAATAGGAATTGCACCAGAAAGAATTGAACCAGCAATTACAGAAGAATGCACATTTCTGGGCATAATTATCTTATCATTCATCCTGCAAGTAGCGATAATTGCGGCTTCAATTCCGCTGGTAGAACCATTAACTAAAAACCAAGTTTTTTCCGCACCAAAAGCCTCTGCGGCTAATTCTTGTGCGGCTAAAATTGCGCTTTCAGGAGTGAATAAGTTATCTAATTCTGCCAGTTCCGTTAAATCAGCGCGAAAGACATCTTTACCGATTAAATCGGTTAAAATTGGGGAAATTCCTGCACCGCGTTTGTGTCCAGGGGTGTAAAATGGTGCATGGGGACGAGAGATGGAAGTTTTGAGAGCATCAATGAGGGGGGTTTGATTTTGGTTGAGCATTTTTGGGCAAAATGAAGCGTTTAGAGCTTCAGGTAAAAGGGTAACTTGTAAGGTAACTTGGATAACGATCGCATCTAACTCAATAAATATGATCACTTTAAATATGATCACTTTTTCAATTAACTAAGCTTCCCCACCCCTGCTAAATCCAAAATCGGCGCGATCGCCTTCTTCGGGGGCAACGATCGCACTTAACCTGATAAATGCGATTGCGTTAAAATTCAATTACACCCTGATATTTCTGATTTTAAATATGATAAATTCTTTCCAGCGATCATTACTGTCTGTGGTTCATAGTGATCCCGACATTTTAGGAGGAATCCCTGTTTTTGTGGGAACTCGTGTGCCAATGAGAACCCTACTTGATTATCTTGAAGCTGGTGATTCATTAGAGGTATTTCTAGATCATTTCCCTAGTGTTAGTCGGGAACAGGCGATCGCAACCCTTGAATTAGCAAAGGAAATGCTGACAGCTTATGCGAATCCTGCTTGATGAATGTGTACTAAGACCTCTAAAGCGTGAATTTTCTGATTACAAAATACAGACAGTTGATGAGTCAGGAAGGATTCACAATTTTGCTTACTACTGATCAAAATTTGCGTTATCAACAAAATTTACAGCAAGCTGGTGTGGCAGTCCTCGTTCTCATAGCACTGAGTAACAAGCTCGGTGACTTACTTCCTCTGATACCAGAGACTCGTAAGGTGTTTTGATCAGCGATCGCACCTAATTTAATAAATGCAATCGCTATTTATTCTAACTAACTTTCTCCACCCCCGCTAAATCCAAAATTGGCGCGATCGCCTCTTCTTTTTTCACTGCCATAATATGCACTCCCTGACACAAACGCCGTGCCATCTGCACTTGTTCGGCTGCAATTTTCATCCCTTCCTGTAATGGATGTTTGGCTTTTGCTAACCTCTCAATAATATGGGCAGGAATATTCACACCAGGGACCATCCTATTAATAAACTGGGCATTTTTCGCAGATTTTAAAAGAAAAATTCCTGCTAAAATTGGTTTATTGTAACGAGATGCAATTTGATCCATGAATTTTTCTAATTTTTCAAAATCAGTAATTAATTGACTTTGAAAAAATTGCGCCCCCGCTTCTATTTTCTTTTCAAACCGACTTTGTAAACCTGACCAACTTTTAGACTGTGGATCAACTGCTGCACCTGCAAACAAATCTAATGCGCCATCATTTAGGGTTTTATGATTAAAATCAACCCCCTGATTCATGTTTCTAATTAACTGCAATAATCTGATAGATTCTAAATCAAAAACAGCTTTAGCATCGGGATGATCACCTGCTTTTACAGGGTCGCCGGTTAAGGCTAAAATATTCCGAATACCCAAAGCATGAGCGCCCATTAAATCTGCTTGTAATCCGATTCTATTGCGATCGCGGCAAGCAAATTGACAAATTGGCTCAATTCCATGTTGCAATAAAATTACTGAAGCTGCTAAAGGTGACATTCCTAACACAGCGCGGCTACCATCGGTAATATTGACAGCATGAACTCTCCCCTTAAGAGTCGCCGCCATTTCAATGGTATGGGTAATATCTCCCCCTTTGGGAGGTGCGACTTCCGCAGTCACTAAAAATTCTCCTGCTTGTACTGCTTTGCGGAACTTGTTTAATGTACTGGTGCTATGACTATCCTGCATAATGCAAATTTAATTTTGAGTTTTCAGGTTTTCTTCAAGAGTAAAACAAATTACCTTTCTAGCTTAAACAGATCCCCGACTTCTTGGAGAAATCGGGGACTTTATATCCTCTCAAAATTACAACCGCGCTGTATATCCTAACGCAGCTTTCACATCTGCTAAAGTTTGATTAGCTATAGCTTCCGCTTTTTCTCTACCATCCTTTAACACTGATTCTAAATAACCTTTTTCTGCCATTACCTCTTTATATTTGTCCTGAATTGGTTTTAAAGCATTTATCGCTGTTTCTGTCAGTAAAGGTTTAAACTGTCCCCAACCCATATCCGCACATTCAGCCGCTACTGCTTCCTTAGTCTTCCCAGACAGCAGCATATACAAAGTTAACAGGTTATTACATTCCGGTCTTTCTGGATCATCAAAGGTTAAACCGCGTACTGGATCAGTTTTACAACGTTTGATTTTATTTGTAATTTGATCTGGTGGATCTAAAACATTGATTCTGCTTAACTCCGAAGGATCAGATTTTGACATTTTCTTTGTCCCATCGGTTAAACTCATTACCCTTGCGCCTTCTTTTCTAATCAAAGGATCTGGTAATTTTAATACAGGTTTATCCTTAGCAAATTGATGATTAAACCTGTTAACAATATCCCGCGCTAGTTCTAAATGTTGCTTTTGATCCTCACCCACAGGAACTTTATCCGCTTGATAAAGTAAAATATCCGCAGCCATTAAAACGGGATAAGTCAACAAACCCGCACCAACGTTTTCACCTTGTTTAAGTGCCTTTTCCTTAAATTGAATCATATCTTGCAACCAATTTAAGGGAGTGATGCAGTTTAACAACCAACAAAGCTCACTGTGGGCAGAAACGTGAGATTGGACAAAAATGTTAGAATGTTGTAAATCAATGCCACAAGCTAAATATAAAGCAGCGATGGTGTAAGTATCAGCCGCTAAGGTGGCGGGGTTATGTGGTACTGTGATGGCGTGTAAATCTACCACACAAAAGAAATTTTCATACTGGTCTTGAATTTCTACCCAGTTACGAATAGCACCCAGGTAATTACCCAAGTGTAAGTTACCAGTTGGTTGAACTCCCGACAAAACGCGCTGCTTACCCATAATTATTTCTTAGTTATCTCCTCTTCCCCGCTTTGTTAGGTGGCGGTTACATGATTTATTTTAGTAGTCATTGGGGATTAGTTAATAAAAGTTCCACATCTACATCAAAAAAATCAGCTAAAGCCTGAGCTTGATTTTTATTGATTGGTAATTGATTATCAATAATTTCATACACTATATTAGGTGATCCAACCACTGCAAATAAATCTTCTTGGGTCACATTTTGCGCTTCCATTAAGTGCAGTAACATAGAATGTGGTGTTCCTTGAGGTATGGGATAATTTTCTTCTTCAAATTTGGAAATTAATGTTACCAATAATTCCAATAGTGCTTTTTCCTCTGGAGTGAGATGGGAACGGTGTTCTAAATCCTCTACAATAGCGATCGCTTTCTCATTTTCTTCTTCAGTTGTGATCACCTTTGGTTGATATTGAGCAAGTAAAGCTGCGTAGGACTCTGGGTTAAAAGTAAGGATCATTTTTCCATTTTCCTTGATCGTATTCAGCATGAGTTAAAATATACTTTATATAAATTCTTTGACTAGCATAGACAATATCAACTATTAAACGATAGTTATTTCCTTTAATGTTAAAAACCGTGAATTTTCCTACTGATTCAGCACTTTTATAAAATGATTGGACTTCAATTAAGTTTTGCCATTGAGCTTTACTTGCTACTCTATACCAGTCATAAATTGCATCGCAGGAATCAGCATGGTTTAAACAGAAATATCGCAAAATTTTCCGACTAATAACATTCACTCCTGTTTAAATCCCCATTTTTTTTCGATAGCTGAGATAATTATAATACCTTGTCCATATTTTGTCTATATATAAATTAAAAAATCTGTACCTCCAGATGGATAAAAGCTAACTCATCCAGCTTTTATAGTTCAAGACTAAATGGGTATTTAGACATAAAGCAAATCTGGGGGATATGCTTGATGAAAGCTTTATTAATATGGCCGATCATGCCTAATTCTTTTTGGTCTTATCAGGAAACTCTTGATTTGGCTAATTTACGTGCTACAAATCCCCCCTTGGGTTTAATCACTGTAGCAGCAATGCTACCAAATGACTGGGAAATGAGATTAGTAGATCGCAATGTTCGTTTAGAAACTGATGCAGATTGGCAATGGTGTGATATTGTCATTATCTCAGCAATGATTATTCAAAAACAAGATTTTGGTGAATTAATTAAAAAAGCTAAAACATTAGGTAAAAAAGTTGCTGTCGGTGGACCATTTGCCACATCTGTACCAGAATTTGCCCTAGAAGCGGGAGCAGATTATTTAATTTTAGATGAGGGGGAAATTACTATTCCCATGTTTTTAGCAGCTTTAGCAAAGGGAGAAGAAAAGGGTATTTTCCACGCTACAGAAAAACCAGATGTTACCCAAACTCCTATACCAAGATTTGATTTATTAGATTTAGATGCTTATATAGCAATGACGGTACAGTTTTCTCGCGGTTGTCCCTTTCAATGTGAATTTTGTGATATTATCACCCTTTTTGGACGTAAACCCCGCACGAAAACACCAGAACAAATTTTGGCTGAATTAGAAGTATTATATCAGATGGGTTGGTGGCGTTATGTGTTTATTGTTGATGATAACTTTATCGGTAATAAACGTAATGCCAAAGTATTTTTAAGGGCATTAATTCCCTGGATGGAAGAACGTAATTATCCCTTTGCTTTATTAACAGAAGCTTCTTTGAATTTAGCCGAAGATGATGAGTTATTAGAATTGATGGTTAAAGCTGGTTTTGTCCAGGTATTTATGGGGATAGAAACCCCTGATGTAGAAAGTTTAGCGGGAGTAAATAAAGAGCAAAATACTCGGACTTCATTAGTTGAATCCTGTCACAAAATTACCAAGGCCGGATTACAAATTATGTCTGGTTTTATTTTAGGATTTGATGGTGAAAAAACGGGTGCTGGTAAACGGATTCAAGAGTTTGTGGAAGAAACGAGTATTCCCCAAGCCCATCTCAGTTTATTGCAAGCATTACCAAATACAGCAATGTGGACTCGTCTGCAAAAAGAAGGACGTTTAATGGATGGTTTAGGTAAATATTTTACTTCTCAGAAAGCTTTGATGAATTTTGTTCCTACCCGTCCGATGTCGGAAATTGTTACCGAGTTTATTGATACTTTTTGGAATCTTTATGAACCATTACCATATCTAAAACGGACTTTTCGCCATTTTATGATGATGGAAGGTTGGCGGGCTAAATATCAACGTACTTTAACAAAAGCAGAGTGGGATTTTTTAAAGGCTATTTGTTGGAGACAGGGAATATTACGTTCTACAAGATTTCATTTTTGGTGGCAATTAATAGTCATGGCATGGCGTAAACCAAATTTATTATATGATTATTTAATTGTTTTAGGTGTGGGTGAACATTTCTTTAAGTTCCGTTATGAAGTAAAAGCTGAACTAGCAGCAGAATTAGTATTATTACAGCAGCAAGAATTGGAGAATAAAGAAACCGCAAGTTTACAATTAGAAGCTGTGAGTTAAGAAACTGTAAATTAATTTTAACAAAGCCGAGTATTTGAGCCTGAGATATTTCACAAATAAGATAGAATTGCTATAGTAGCTTATGATAAACATAGCAATAGCCTTATTAATAAAAAATGTCCCAGGTTTTAGAACAATCAATTAAAATTAATGCTCCTGCTACGTTGGTAGAACAATGTTTAACTGATTTAACTTTAATGCACCGTTGGCTTAACCCTGTTCTCCGTTGCGAACCTGTGGGAGAAGTGTGGAGTACAGAACTAGGTAGTCGTAGTCGGTTTATGATTCAAATTCCGGTGATTAAACCTACTTTAAATACTGTGGTGATTGAAAGACAACCGGGTTTGATAGTTTGGGGGTTTAAAGGGTTTTTTCAAGGGTGCGATCGCTGGGAATGTCAACCATTTCCTAAAGGTACACTTTTAATTAACCGCTTTGAGTTTAAAATTCCTAACCCTGTTGTTAGTTGGGGTTTTAATACTTTTGCCGCATCTTGGACAAAAGCAGATATGGAAGCACAACTCAAGAGATTTAAACGAGTTGCAGAAGAATTAGCACGCTCTCCTAAGTATGCTAAATAGGAGGCAGGAGGCAGAAGGCAGAAGGCAGAAGGCAGGAGGCAGGAGGGAAATATTTTTACCCAGTCACCAGTCACCAGTCCCCAGTCCCCAGTCACCAGTCACCAGTCACCAGTCACCTGTTTAGCAAATTCTAACGCTTCCTGGGCTGTATTAATTTTACCCTCAGCTTGAGCGATCGCAATTTCACTCAAGATTTTACCCACAAGTGGCGACGCAGGAATATTTAGTGCTAAGATTACCTCTTTACCACTCACTAACGGTGAGGGGTGAGCTACCAAATCATCAGGGTTCAAGTAACGGTTGATTAAAGGTACATAAACGCACAGCGGATTATCGCCAGACATCGCCCCTACTACAAGATCATCTGCTAAGGCTAAGACAGTTGTAGCACTAAAAACAACTCCCACGTCCTGAAACAAAAAATACTGTTCTCGTAAGGACATATAACTAGCTTTTTTGAATTGCGGGAACAGTCGCAGGGACGTAGTTACACCCCGAATTTCCGCACGGCTATAGGTTAATTCCTGTAATTCGATTTCTGCTATTTCTGGGTTAGGGTGAAGTAAACACGCGAGTTTAGCAATAGCTAACCAAGTGGTTTTGATAGTATCACGGACAGGTTTTTGTAGTTCTTCCCCTAACTGTGGATATGTTTCTCTGATCAAGTTGTATACCTGATCAACTGCGGCTAATTTCTCCAAGCTTTCACGGTTAGCATTTGTAAAAAAACTAGCTAATAAATTATCTTCCCAAGCACTTTTTAACCAAGGCGTACCTTGATAACTATCTAAAAGATAACTAATTTCTACCCTTACTCTTTCGGATGCAACTTTATTAATATCTGCGGCTAAGGTGCGAATAGTGGTTTGGGTAGTTGGTTCTATTGTAAATCCCAGTTGTGCAGCTTGACGATAGGCACGCATTAAGCGCAAAGGATCATCTTGCAGATTTTGGGGTGATATCATCCGTAATAGACAGGCTTCTATGTCTGCACAACCTTGAAGGGGGTCAATAATTTCCTGGGTGTGGGGATTATAGGCGATCGCATTGATGGTAAAATCCCTTCTTTGTAAATCAGTTAATAAACTATCCCCTTCCTGTTGGGCAAAATCAGCAGTAGCATGAGGAAAAACCACACGGGCAATATTTCTTTCAGCATCCAGTAACACAAAACCAGCACGATAATGTTTGGCGATCGCCCTTGCAACTTTCACCGCATCATCTGGGATCATAAAATCTAAATCTAAATATTCTCGACTTCTACCCAAAATCGCATCCCGCACCGCACCACCCACCATGTAAGCTGGTTGTGGCAACCATTCCAAGCTAAAAGGCCAATTTTGGGCATCTAGAATATCAACAATTGAATTATTCATCTACTGATTTACCAAAAATTCTGACTCCTGACTCCTGACTCCTGACTCCTGACTCCTCAATTCTCACTATTGTAATAAAAATCAACCCACTAACTAATGCTGAATATTTTGTCCTAAGCTACATTAACTATATAGGGTTTGCTGAAAAAGTCTCTTCGTTAAGGCAGGGAATAGGGAATAGGGAATAGGCAAGAGTTTGGGTGATCTGTTAGTAACCAATTCTTTGAAATTTCACCCGGAAAATGCACGCTTTTAGGAGTATACTCCTGAAAAATCCTGCACTGATTTCCTAATTTTTCACCTGAAACCATTGATTTATCAAGGTTTTGAGTTTATTCAGCAAGCCCTATATATAAAGGTTCTAGGAGTTGGTTCTATTATGTGTATTTGCGTGAACTGCCACTATGTAGACCGTTGTGTAACCTACAACGCAGTAGAAACACAACACCAACAACCCCACTTAACAGAAAATCCCGATTTTGACCCCAATGAACCCTCGATTAATGTTAATATTCGCACAAAAGATGACATTATTGAAATGGAATGGGATGTTGTTGGTTGTCTCAGCTTTAAGAAAGAAATAGGTAAATGGTCTAAATTACGTCCTGGTGAATTAGTACCCACTTGAATTTTAGATTTTGGATTTTGGATTTTAGATTTTGTTTGATTTCAATTTGTAGAGATGTTTTCTAAAATGTCTCTACTTTATATTTGTGTAATTTATTGATGATTTATGGAGTAACAAACCACAGAGGACACAGAGAAATAATGTTTTTATTTGATATTATATTATAATTTACTTTGTTTATTTATTTTCAATCAACTACCTTGAACAATAATCTAGAAACTCTACCGGAAAAAAAATACGCTTTAGCACTGCACAGTACTACACCGGAATTAGGTTTAGTAATTAGCAATTTTGCAGAGGATACCCGCGCCCATGTTTGGAATTTAGGACGTGAGGTATCTAGTCATATTCATCAATATTTAATTGATTTAATTAAACCTCAAACATGGCAAGATTTACAATTTATTGCTGTGGCTAAGGGTCCCGGAGGTTTTACAGGTACTCGCATCGGTGTGGTTACTGCTCGTACTTTGGGACAACAGTTAGAAATTCCGGTTTTTGCAGTTTCTACTTTAGCTGCATTTGCTTGGTATGAAAAAAGTAAAAATCCAGAAATTCAACCAATTTTAGCTATAGAAATGCCCGCCCAAAGAGGTCAAGTTTTTGGTGCAATTTATCAAATTAATGCTGATAATTCTGGTATTATTGCTTTATTAGCAGATACTGTTTTTACACCAGAAAAATGGCAGGAAACTTTAAATAATTGGCAAACAGAATATCAATTAATTCAAGCTACATCTGGTTTAGCAGCAACTGTCACCAGTATTTTAGAATTAGCTTATTTAGATTGGCAACAAGGTAAACGTCCTCATTGGTCTGAAGCTTTGCCCTATTATGGTCAACATCCTGTAGATGTTTAATAATAGAATTAATTAATGGTTGAATTAGTGGGTTAAACATTATGACGCTGACTCAAGATACTATCAAACCTGTGCAATTAATTCCACCTTTGGAAAATGGTGATAGACTTACTCGTTCTGAGTTTGAACGTCGTTATCATACCATGCCAGATGTGAAAAAAGTAGATTTAATTGAAGGAATTGTTTATATGGCATCACCTGTAAGAATTAGAAGTCATGGAAAACCTCATGCTTATATCATAACTTGGTTAGGTTTCTATGAGTCAGCTACACCAGGTGTAGAACTCGGTGATAATACCACTGTGCGTCTAGATGCAGATAACGAACCTCAACCAGACGCACTATTAAGAATTGAAAATGGGGGACAGTCGCGGATAAGTGAAGATGATTATGTGGAAGGTGCGCCAGAATTGATTGTAGAAATTGCGGCTAGTAGTGCGGCTATTGATGCCCATGATAAACTTAAAGTATATCGGCGAAATCAGGTACCAGAATATTTAATTTGGCGAGTTTATGACGGTGAGTTTGATTGGTTTATTTTAAAAGATGGAGAATATCAACGGTTAGAAGCTAATGCTGATGGGGTTTTTTGTTCTCAAGTGTTTCCTGGTTTATGGTTAGATAAATCTGCTTTGTTAGCTGGGAATTTAGCGAAAGTATTAGAAATTTTACAGCAAGGTTTAGCAAGTGTAGAACATCAAATTTTTGTGGAACACTTAGGATAATTATCAATTGATAATTGACAATTGATAATTGTTTGATTTTTCACACTTAACGAAAAGTCTTGAAAATGATGTAGAAAAATTCGTAATTGATAATCCTAAATTTACGAATTACGAATTACGAATTACGAATTACTAATTATCTAGGCTGTAACTTTAGCTAATGCCTTTTCTACTGTGTGTAATGCTTGATTGATGTCTGTATCTGTGACAATTAAAGGAGGTACAAACCGCACGACTTTAGGACCTGCTGGTACTAATAATAAACCTTCATCCATCGCCGCTTTCACAACATCAGCCGCAGTTAAAGAACTATCTTCTTTTATTTCCATCCCATTGATTAAACCCCAACCCCGCACTTCGGAAATATGATGAGGATATTTACGGGCAATCATTTTTAACCCTTCCCGTAAATGTGCGCCTTGTTCTTGGACGTTCTCTAAAATATTCTCTTTTTCCAAAGCTTGGCACACACTTAAAGCTACACCACAAGCAAAAGGATTTCCACCAAATGTACTAGCGTGTTCTCCTGGTTCAAAAATATCACAGAATTTCTTACTCATCATTGCACCGATGGGGATACCACCACCTAGTCCTTTGGCACTGGTGAAAATATCTGGTTCTACTCCCAGATGTTCATAACCCCATAATTTACCACTGCGTCCCATCCCTACTTGCACTTCATCGAAAATCAATAAAATGCCGGTTTCATCACAAATTTCCCGTAATCTTTGGAAATACTTCTTATCTCCAGGACGAACTCCGCCTTCTCCCTGTAAGGGTTCAATTAAAATTGCACCGACGCGATAATTTCCTTCATCCAACTCAGTAACAGCCGCTTCCACCTCTTTAATATCGTTATATTTGACATAGTGGAAACCAGGGACTAAAGGATCAAAGTTTTTTTGATACTTTGGTTGTCCGGTAGCGGTGACAGTGGCTAATGTCCGTCCGTGAAAACTGGCATGGGCGGTTAAAATAATGGGGTGGGCAATTTCTAAAACGGTGTGAGCGTATTTTCTCGCTAGTTTAATTGCTGCTTCGTTGGCTTCAGCGCCAGAGTTGCAGAAAAACACCCGATCTGCACAGGAATGATCTACAATCCATTTGGCTAATTCCCCTTGTTCGGGAATATAGTATAAATTAGAGACATGATGCAGTTTTTGAATTTGGCGTGTGACTGCCTCTACCATGACAGGGTGGGCGTGTCCCAAAGTACAAGTAGCTATTCCGGCCACAAAATCGAGATATTCCCTGCCTTGGGTATCCCAAACGCGACAGCCAGCACCTCGTTCTAAAGCTATGGGAAAGCGTCCGTAGGTAGACATCACCACTTGATTAAAACTGTCTGCACTAAAGGCAGTCATATTTGAGGGATGTATCGGCTGTTCAACTAAACTTTGGATACTCACTACCGCACCTCCTGAAATTTTTAATTCTATAATCTATTTAGCAGGTTTTTCTAAATAATTCAAAATTTACTATAGTATGAGGAAGAAGTTTTTTTAACTTTTAATTTTTAAGTTTTAATTTTTCAGTCAGCATTTAACTTTTTGCTGATAGCTTAAGGTTGATTGGTTACGATAATTAACCAATTTATCAAACCTTCTGACTCCTGTAAGGGCGTTCGCGAAGCGTGCTGGAAGCATCAGTATTCGGGCGAACAATGAGCAATTTTATGAAAAGGCTGTTTTCCGAATGCTTCGCCCCTACTTCGCCCCTATAACTTCTGACTCCTGAATTTTTACAATTGTCATTACCTGTGTATTCTACCCTTGAGCAAAAATATAAACGTATTCAACAAGAGTTAATGGCTGGGGCTGTAGCCCTAGTCTTTGTGTTCCTTAGTGGCACTTTATGGTATTGGTTGGTGGAGGGCTGGTCATGGGAAGATGCGGTTTACATGACAGTCATTACTTTAGCTACTGTAGGATATAGCGAAACTAACCCGCTAGAGAGTCGGGGACGTTTGTTTACAATTGTCCTGATTTTAATGGGTGTAATCAATCTCGGTTACATTGTCAATAGATTTACTCAAGCAGTAATTGAAGGTTATTTTCAAGAGGGTATTCGACTCAGACAACAAAGGCGTTTAATGGAATCATTAACTGGACATTATATTATCTGTGGTTTTAGTCGGACTGGACGACAAATCGCTAAGGAATTTCAGGCTGAAGGTGTGTCTTTTGCAGTGATTGATTCTGATTTTGAATCTGTGCAACAAGCTCAGTCAGAAGGTTATATTGTCTATCAGGGTGATGCTACCCTGGATGATACTTTGTTGAAGGTTGGTATTGAACGGGCAATTTGTATTGTGGCAGCGTTGCCTTCTGATGCGGAAAATTTATATACTGTTTTATCAGCAAAAACTCTCAATCCTCATATTCGGGCGATCGCACGGGCAAGTACAGAAGAAGCTGTACAAAAATTACAAAGAGGTGGGGCAGATGCGGTGATTTCCCCTTATATTACTGGAGGTAAACGCATGGCTGCGGCTGCACTCAGACCACAGATTTTAGACTTTGTAGATGGGATGCTTTCTGGTGCAGATCGTCAATTATATATGGAAGAATTTTTATTAGATGCGGCGTTCTGTCCTTTTGTGGGGCAAACTTTACAAAAAGCGAAATTGCGATCGCAAACTGGCGCATTAGTTTTAGCTATTCGTCGCAGTGATGGTAATCTCATTGGTGGACCAACGGGAGACACTGTTTTAATGTCAGGAGATACGCTAATTTGTATGGGTACGGCTGAACAACTGCGAAGTTTAAATCAAATTCTTGGTCCTATTAATTCTCAGCAACTAAGAAGACCAAAACAAATTTAAGATTTGGGTTAAGATTTGGGTTAAGATTTGGGTTAAGATTGGGATTTTCAATAGTTGTCACTGCTTAAATAATATGGGAGCAGAATTAACTAAACATCAACTTCCATCCATCCATGTAAAGGAGCGATCGCTTTCATTACCGATACCATAATATCTGGTGGTGCTGCCGAAAGTAACACACTGGGATAAACAGCAGCACCCCATTGAGGATGCACCAGTACACAGCATTTGTTTTTGATCACAGGATAATTTAGTAAAGCTTTAGCAACTGCTGTATCATCATGGGGAATAGGACCGGGATGGGAAAGTAAAGGATAACCTGTACGGGGATCAATTAAATCTGTGACATAACCGCGATCGCGCAAATTAAAAGCCACATCACAACCGAACCGCATAAACTTTTCCCGTAACCTTTCTTTTTCTGTTTCCGTTTCCGCAGTAATTTCTAAAAGTGGGTATTTTGATTGTTGTAAAACAACCACCACCCACAAAAACTGTTGCTGTGTCCAATCTGGTAATATCTGTTCACAGTTGGCACAGATATATTGACTGGGGTTATGAATAGAAATTTGTACAGCTTGTCCCGTTTTGCCAACTAAATTAATGGGATAGCCTGGCTCAGAAGTGCAAACACTGGAATAGTTCACCACATTTAATCTGTTTTTGCAAGTTTGTTTGATTATTCCTTGCTTATGATAATAACTCTGAAAACTTCTAAAAAATCATCAATATTTGATGTCAGGAGTCAGGAGTCAGGAAGAAACAGATTTGAGGTTTTATCAAGCAACTCTAAATTAATTGAGTTTTAAAGCATTGACTGGAACTTCATCCCAAGAATTTACAGTACGTAACTGTGCAACCCAACCATCTGCTTTTTGCTTATCAGTCAACCCTTTTTGAAAGGACTCATGACAATCTTGAGCTTGACTCTGATCACAACAAGCAATACAAGCATGAATCATTCCTGATGGATCAATTTGCTCATTTACCCAAATAGTCATAGCTACCTCTTTTTAAATCTTGTGGTAAACTTTTGGTAAAACTGTTATATCATGTCCATCTGAAAACTTATCATATCTATAGTGATCCAATTTGATTCCTGAAATTATTTGTTTAGGCAGACAAGAGGCAGTCATGCAAAAGGCAAAAGGGTTTTAGAGAATTTCGGTGTACGGAGTTTTGTTCAATAATCAAATAGGAGTCCTATATTACGGCAGGTAATAGGGAATAGGATAAACAGAGGAGAAAAATTAAAAGCAAAATTAAATAACTTCTGCCTCCTGCTGTGATTCAAAGTAAGGCTTGTTGGAGTGTTTCCAGTTTGACAGGTTTAGAGATAAAATTATTCATACCCATAGCCAAACATTTATGACGGGTTTCTGAAGAAATATCGGCAGTGAAGCCAATAATAGTGAGTTGTTGGCGATCGCTGTATAAAGTCCGAATTCTTTGGGTTGTTTCCAGTCCATCCATACCAGGCATTTGTATATCCATTAATATCACATCAAAATGCTGATGTTGCAATATTTCAATTGCTTCTTCTCCACTATCTACTGCTTGAGCTTGGTATCCCAAACGTTTCAACATCAATAAGGCAAATTTGCGGTTTACGGCATTATCATCTACAACCAAGACTTTTGCAGAATTCAAGGAACTTGGTTGAGGATTTACATCTTTCAAAGCTGGTGACTCAACCTTCTTGGCTTGAATATCAAACCGGAATTTACTACCAACACCCAAGGTACTTTCTACTGTTAATTGTCCACCCATGATTTCTACAAACTTGCGACTGATCGGTAGCCCTAAACCAGTTCCAGTTTGCGATCGCCTTCCTGCTTCCGATTGTCCAAAAACTTCAAAAATAGTTTCTATTTCTTCCCCAGCAATACCCACACCTGTATCTTCTACTGCAAAAAGTAAGTGATAACCTTTATCCAATGATTCCATATTTTCCACTACTAGGGTAATACCTCCATGCTCAGTAAACTTAATAGCATTACCCAACAAATTAATCAGCACCTGACGCAACTTAGCATCATCTGTAATAATGAAATCTGGCAAATTTTCCCCCAGTTCCAACTCCAAAGATAATCCTTTAGATTCTGCTTGCTGTCTTAGCATCTTCATCAAAGTAGTTACCAACTGGCGCAGGTGACAGGATTTTTCATTTAAGAAAACTTTCCCCGCTTCAATTTTGGACATTTCTAACACATCATCAATCAGTGAAAGTAGATGTTCGCCACTTTGATTGATGGTGTTAATAAAATCCCTTTGTTCTGCTTGTAGACTGGCATCTTTTTCTAATAGCTGACTAAATCCAATAATGGCATTTAGGGGAGTCCTTAACTCATGACTCATACTAGCAAGAAACTGACTTTTGGCACGGTTGGCAGTTTCAGCTGCCTCTTTGGCCTCTACAAGTTCACGTCTAGCTTGTTGCCGTTCTAGATGTGCCGAAATCGCTGCTGCTGCTGCACTGAGCAAGTTTACCTCTGCCCTTTCCCAAATTTCAGCAGTTGTACAATTATCAAACCCAATAAAACCCCAAAACTGACCATTCACCAACAAGGGTAAGACTAAGATAGCCAAAATTCCCTGGGGTTGTAAAATTTCCCTTTCTGCATTGGGAAAATCACTAACCACACCATTGATAATCTTGCCACTAGAAAGAGTTTTTACCCATCTGGGAAAGAACTGGCCGTAGGGAAAATTTTGCAAGTTAGGGTTATCAATTTGTGAATCAATGCCTTGATTACACCATTCAGATTTTTGGCTTGTCAACAAATTACCATCAGCATCATCATGATTGGCAAACAGATAAACACGGGATGCAGATGATGTTTCTCCTAACCATTGCAGAATTTGTGTGTAGTAGTTAGTGTCAAATTCATTAACTAACAGGTAATTCTGAACATTTACCAAAGTTGAAAGATAACGTTCCCTGACGGCTAAGGCTGCTTCTGCAAGTTTACGATCTGTGATATCTCGACCTACATATTGCATTTCTACAAAGCGATTTTCTTCATCGAAAATCATCCGGTTATTCCACTGCATCCAGCGTACTTCGCCTTTAGCAAGAACTCGATTTTCAATTGTGACAATGGGATTTTGTAGGGATAAATTTCCTACATTTACAAATGCTGAATCCTGTTTATCTGGCAAAATCAATGGTTGGTATGTATGCCCTAAAATATCTTCAGAATTTACACCAAAGTAACGACAAAAAGCATCATTAACGAAAGTAATTTTACCATCAGCATGACTGCGGGCAATTAATTCTGTTTGCAATTCAACAATGGCACGAAATCTGGCTTCCTGATGACGTAATTCGACAGTTTTAGCCGCAATTTGTTTTTCTAGCGCAGCATTATAGTTAGTGATAATCTGTTCGGTTTGTTTGCGATATGTAATATCCTGAAATGTAGTAATGGCATGAGTTATCATCCCATTATGGTCAAAAATTGGCTTTGCCCATACTGCTGTTGGTTTTATCTTGCCATTGCTGTGAATTTCAATTTCTTCAATTTGTATATACTCTCCCTCTAATGCCCGCACAAATGGTAATCTATCTTTAGGATAAAGTTGGTCTGTTCCCATTACATAAAGTTGATCAACCGTAGCCAAATTATCTAAGTCTTGCTCACTAATTGTTTCTATTCCTAGTAAGGATTTAGTAACTTGGTTTAAGTAAACTACAGAACCATCAATTTGATGAATCGCTACTCCTATGGGCAAACTTTCCAAAAATTGGTTAAGTTCTGCTTTACTCTCAGTCAATTCAGTAAATGATTGCTGTAATTGTTCTGCCATTTGGGTAAATGAATCAGACAGTTCACGAACTTCAATAATGGAAGTCGAAATTGGCGATATTTTCTGAAAGTCTCCTTGAGCAATTTGTCTAGCTGCTAAATTTAATTTCAGTAATGGTTGGGCAATTAACTGTGTAGTGAAGAATCCCATTGCTGTGGACAATAAAAAAGCTACACCGCACAAGAAAATGGTTTTTTCAGTAGCAGATTTAATTTCTGCCATAAAATTTGATTCTGGCAAAACGATCACTATCAACCAATCTAAACCAAGATCATCTTGCCAAGGAGAAATGAGAACAAAATATTTTTGATGTTTAATTTTGACTTGTATTTGTTCCTCATTGACAATATTTGTGAAACTGCCCCATTTTTTATGAATTTTTGTCCCCACCTGCCGAATAATTAAGTCTTGACTGTTAGAAACTTGCAATCTTTGTGCTTTACCATTAAGCATTTGAAATGGGCTTTCTTGGGTAGAACTGGCAACTAGCATTCCTGACCGTTCTAGAATAAATGCTTTACCTAAAGATTCTGGTTTTAGCTGTTGCAAAAAATTACTGATGTAAGTTAAACTTAAATCTGTGCCAAGAGCGCCAATAAATTTTCCTTGACGATCATAAAGTGGATAGCTGGCAGCAATTGACATAACTTCTGGATTTGTGTCCCAATTGTAGATTTTGCTCCAGATTGGTTTACCTACTTTCACTACTTGAGAAAACCAAGCTTCGTTTCTGGGTTCATAAGCTTGCACGGCAACTAATTTTGTGCGATCGCCTGCCAAATTTGTATTATATTTATAAGACTTTCCCTGTTCTTTCCCTAGAGGAATTTCTGCAATTTGCGCTATTCCAGTACCGTAATCACCAGCACCAATATATTCGCCTCTCGCTGTAGCAAATTGAATATAACTAGCTCCAAATGTTCGTAACTGTTTGACAAAATACTTACCGGTAGCTGAAAAATTCAATAAGTTCAGTTGTCCAGATTCGTAAGCATCTACATTTAATTGATTGATCTTAACAGGTGTTTCCAAATAATTACTAATTTTCTGCTCAATGCGATCATTAATTTCTAACTGTAAATCAACAACTAGTTTGTTAACTGCCAAGGAGCCGTTTTGATAGGAAAAATATCCCACTAGGGCAACAACACAGACAATTTGTAAAACAAATGGAACTATTAGTATCCGTCGTAATGGTGCTGTCCCTAATTTTTTAATAATCCACTGTTGATCAGTATGGCTCTTCATGTTTTCAACAGAGTACAAATTCTTTGATTATGATTGTCAGATGCTTTAGTCTGACAGGTTGTTTCAGATGGCCGTTTGCTAATAATAACTGAATGCTTACCATCAAATTAGTTTGAGGCAACTATCCCAGAGGAAGTCTCAAAAATCTCAACCTACTGCTGGGATGTAAACACTCCAGACTCAATGAAGTAGTCTATCTCTAGTTCATTTTTCCATCTTCTATATAAATAATCCGATCTGCTATATCTAAAATGCGGTTATCGTGAGTCACAAGCAAAATGGTACAACCTTGCTCTTTCGCTAATTTTTGCATTAATTCTACCACATCCCGTCCTGATTGTTTATCTAATGAAGCAGTAGGTTCATCTGCTAATACTATTTTAGGATGACTCACTAAAGCACGGGCGATCGCTACTCTTTGTTTTTGTCCTCCTGATAAACTCTCTGGATAGTAATCTACACGATCTCCTAACCCAACTTCTTCTAACATGGAAATAGCCTTAGTATTAATATCTTGATTTAAATATTCTTTATGCAACTCTAAGGACATTCTCACATTTTCTTTAGCTGTTAAAAAGGTCATCAAATTATGCGCTTGGAAAATATAACCAATTTGACGACGCAATTTAGTTAACTTGCTTTTACTTGCTCCCCGCATTTCTTGATTTAATATTTGCAAACTTCCTGCTTGAGCAGAACGTAACCCCCCCATTAATGATAATAAGGTGGTTTTACCTGAACCAGAAGGACCGGTCATAATCACAATTTCCCCGGCTTTAATTTCTAAGTTTATATCAAATAATACTTGTTTTTTTAAATTTCCTTCACCAAAATAATGATTGAGTTGAGTAACATGAATTACTGTATCTGAAGCAATTTTTGATTGAGTATTAATTTTGAACATGGTTTGTTGTGAGTATTTTGTGATGGTTTGTAGTCAGCAATTTATTGCCTATTCTTGCTGAATACATCAGGACTAAAGTCCTGACTACGAACTTTTTAGCAACTTTAAAAAATGTCCGCAGGGTCAGCAGAACGAAGTTTTTTCAGGGCGATCGCTCCTGAAACACTACACATAATTACCGTCATAATAAACACTGTAATTGCCCGATCTACTTTCATGTAAATGGGTAACATAGTGGCTGCAAAGGTGAGTTGATATAATCCAAAAGAAAGAAAAAATGCCGGTAAATAACCTAAAATAGCTAATAATAAAGCCTCTTGTATTAAAACTCCTAACAGATAACTATCTGTATAACCCATTGCTTTAAGAGTTGCATATTCTGGAAGATGATCGGAAACGTCAGAATAAAGAATCTGATAAACAATCACAATACCAACAATAAATCCAACTCCTACACCCAAACCAAAAATAAAACCAATACCTGTACCATTAGCCCAATAATTCTTTTCTTTTTGGGCAAAATCTTCTGGTGTTCCTATTTCTACAAAGGGATTTTTAGGATCTGGATTTAATCCTATTCTCAGTTGTGTTTTGATTTTCTCCACATCTGCACCTGGTTGGAGATTAATTAAACCTACTTCAATTTGATCGGGTTTACGTTCAGGAAATAATTGCAAAAAAGTGGAATCACTCGTAATCACATTACCATCAGCAGCAAAGGAAGCACCATTACTAAATACACCTTTAACACTCACAGATTTATTATTCAGTTCTGTTTGAAAATTGCCTGTTTTTTGGAATATTTCACCTACAGCACCATATTCTGGACGGCCAGCTTGATCAAACATCACTTGATTTAGTGGTTTGAGAGCATCATTATTTTTTTGCACTTCTGGAAATTTCAATCCTGGTTGATTCGGATCGACTCCCCAAACTAAAATAGCTCGATCAATTCGTGTTTCAGGATTGCGCCATTGTCCTGTACCAATATAAACAGAATTAACTGATTTTACTCCATTAAAACTTAATGCTTGATATAGTTTATCTCTGGAAAACCTTTTTACAGACAACAAGGTATTAAACTGAGGATTAATCAATACTAAATCTGCGGATAAATTGCGATGTGGTTGAATAGCTGCATCAAACAATGCACTTTCAAACCCCATCTGAATAAAAATCAACATATCAGCAAAGGTAATTCCCGCGACTGCAACAGCTAACCGCGTTTTTTCTTTCATTAACTGACGCAAAGCAAGAGGTGTTTTCAGAAATAGTTTTTTAGTCATTAGTTGTTAGTCAGGAGTCAGGAGTCAGGAGTTAGAATTTAGAAGAGGAAAACATTTTAACCAATTACCAATTACCAATTACCAATTACCAATTACCAATTACCAATTACCAATTACCAATTACCCATTACCAATTACCCATTACCCATTACAATTCAATTGCTGTTTGTACTTGTAAGTTGGTTAAACCTGCAACTTTTTTACTATCTTCAGGAGTGAGTTTAATTTTAACTTCAATAACTCGACTGTCTAAATTTTCCCCTGGTTGGTTACTAAACACATTTTGACGATTGACTTGTAAACCAATTTGGGCAACTTCTCCGAGCAGTTCACCTGTAAATGTAGGACTGATAATTACAGCTTTTTGTCCAATCTTTATCTTACTAATATCAGTTTGATAAACTTCTGCTACTGCTAACATTTGTTCTGTTTGTGCAAAGTCAGCAATACCAGATTCACTTATTTTCTCACCGACACGGGTATGAATTTTGAGAATTTTTCCTGTCATGGGAGCGCGAATAAATGCTGCTTGGAGTTCGGTTTGGGCGCGTTTAAGATCAGCGATCGCACTTTCAACTTCTGTTTGTGCTAAGTTCACATCTACAGGACGAACTTCGGCAATACTGTTAAGTGTAGCTTTGGCTTCGCTAATTTGTTTATTGCTAGTAGTGTTAATTCTATTTAATGCTACTTTTGCTTCTGCTAATTGTTTGGTTGCTGTGGAATTTATACGTTCAATAACTGCTTTCGCTTCACTTAATTGTTGTTTAGCAGTTTCCACATTTAACCGTTTACTATCAATTAAAGAATTAGAAATTGCACCCTCTGAATATAACTGTTGATAACGTTGATATTCTGATTCTGCATTATTTAATTCTGCGGTTAATTTATTAATAGTTGCTTGTTGGGCAATTCTATCACCTTGCCATTGAGCTTCTATTCTGGCAATATTTTGTTGTTGGGCGTTTTTATCCCCTTCATACTGGGCTTTTATTCTTTCAAGATTAGCTGTTTGTGCTTGAATTTCTCCAGTTTTAGCTCCAGCTTTTATTTGCTCAAGTTTAGCTTGGGCAACTCTCACTTGTTTCTCAGCTTGTTGGACAGCATTTTCTAAGGCATAACGGGATGTTAAAATCGCTATTACCTCTCCTGCTTTCACTATATTACCTTCTTTAAAGAGGATTTTTTCTACTCTATCTCCATCTAATGCTAAAGGTGCAGATAGCTTAATTACTTCTGTTTCTGGTTCTAATCTTCCTAAAGCTGTCACCTTACTAGGAATAGCACCAGTTTCTGTTAATTCTCCAGTGGCGGCATTGCCAATTTTACTAAAATTAGAAATACCGTAAATTACAATTCCCGCAGTTATAGCTGTGGCTGCTAAAACCAAAACAATTAACCCTTGTTTTCCTGGTTTCAATAATAATTTATAACTCATTTTTTTGACTCCCCACAATAAAAAAATCTGCGTTTATCTGCGTTCAATTAATGATATTTACCTTTTCTTTGTCTGTAAATAAGCTGTTAACATTTCCCCTAAAAGTTGGCATTGTTCCATAAAATCAATTGTTTCATCACCCCATAATTTTTCCAGAATTACACCGTTGACAAAACTCAATACAAATGATGCTACAACTTGATCTTCAATACCCAAAAATTCACAAGCTGCTTGTTGATATCTTTTGTTAGCACGTTTAAAAACTGTGCTATTATTCAGCATGGTTTTTGAGTCTTGATTTTGACAAAAATCAACCCAAACATAAGTCCATTTAATTAGGTAATCTTCATTGTTGACAAGATAATTACCCAAAGCTGTCATCATTTCTGAAATGTTGTTTTTCCCTCCTAATTCTGCTAAGGCTGCAATCACATCTTGCTGACTAATTTCTTCTACCAGTTGCTCAAATAAAGCTTGTTTACTGGGGAAGTAATGATAAAGCGTACCCGTGGAAACCCCTAAACCGTTAGCAATTTGCCGCATGGTGATAGCGCCATATCCTTTATCGGCAAATAAGTCAAAACACTTGCCGAGTAATTCTTTGCGGTATTGTTCATGATCCACAATTTTCGGCATAGTTGATGTTTTCTTTTTGTTTTGTTGTTTTTTTATATCGAACGGTCGTTATTTTAAGGTAATATCAAAGATAAAATTTTGTCAAGGTATCAGCTTTTAACAAACCGCTATCCGGTTTCCCGAATTTTCAAGTTGGGTAGGTCTTGTATAGTGAAATCAGGTGAGTTGCTATAATCTTAACAGATTTTATAAATTTTTTGGAAAAATTTACATTTGTAGGTGTATCTCACTAAATAGGGTTTGCTGAAAAAGTCCCTTCGTTGAGGCAGGGAATAGGGAATAGGGAATAGTTTTAGCTATCTGTTATCCCCAGATTTTCTAATTTATCAGACCCAAAATGCACAGTTTTTAAGGTATACCCTTCAAAAATCTTGCACTTTCTTTCCTCCTGATCAGCCTCAAACCTTTGATTTACGAGTATTTTGGGTTTATTCAGCAAGCCCTAAATACTGGTGCTGATTAATAACAGCTAAAAAGTTGACCCTGCTGGAATTGGGCAACAAAATCTGCCAAAAAAATATCTACATTAGTAACAACTCTAAATATCCTTTCAGATAAAGAAATGCAAAACCAACCTCAAGACAAAGATAATCTGTTAACCAAAAGCCATGATCATGCGCCTTGGAAAAAAGCAGCGGCTTCTTTATCCTTGGTGTTGCTGGGATCAGGGATGACTTTTGCAGGAGGCTATTTAGCAAATAACCAACAGCAAGTTGCTGAAACTGCATCTAAACTAGCTGTACAAAGTGTAAACGCAGCGCCGCCATTACCAGGAAACATAGATCCGAATTTTGTGACTCAGGTTGTACAGAGAGTCGGACCTGCTGTGGTGCGAATTAATTCTTCCCGTACAGTGCAAAGCCGCCTGCCAGAAGAATTTAATGATCCCTTTTTCCGTCGCTTTTTTGGATCACGATTACCGCAGGGAGGAAACCGGGTAGAAAGAGGTGCGGGTTCAGGTTTCATCATAAGTGCGGATGGTCGTATTCTTACCAATGCTCATGTGGTTGAAGGTGCGGATAGGGTGACAGTCACTTTAAAGGATGGACGGACTTTTCAAGGTAAAGTCGTAGGAAAAGATGAATTAACTGATGTGGCAGTGGTAAAGATTGAGGCGAATAATTTACCGACGGTGACTTTGGGTAATTCTGATCAGTTACAACCGGGACAATGGGCGATCGCTATTGGTAATCCCTTGGGTTTAGATAATACTGTAACTACAGGTATTATTAGCGCCACAGGACGTTCTAGCAACCAAGTAGGTGTTCCTGATAAACGAGTAGAATTTATTCAAACCGACGCAGCAATTAACCCTGGTAACTCTGGCGGTCCATTGCTAAATGCTCGTGGAGAAGTGATTGGTATGAATACAGCAATCATTCAGGGAGCGCAAGGTTTAGGATTTTCAATTCCTATTAATACAGCAAAACGAATTTCTGATCAATTAATCACTACAGGTAAAGCGCAACATCCATATTTAGGCATTCAGATGGTAGGGATCACACCTGAGTTAAAGCAAAGGATTAATTCAGATCCCAACAGTGGTTTAACTGTGAATGAAAATCAAGGAGTATTAATAGTTAGAGTCATGCCCGACTCACCCGCAGCGAAAGCTGGAATACGTGCTGGGGATGTGATTCAAAGGCTAAACGGTGAAGCAGTAACAGAAGCATCTGCTGTACAGAAAGCGGTAGAAAAAGCACAAGTGGGAGGGAATTTACGCTTAGATTTACGTCGCAATGGACAAAGTATTAATATCGCTGTTAGACCTGGAACTTTTCCCACAAATCTCCAATAATTAGAGTGGGCAGGAGGCAGGAGTTATTTATTTTGGATTTTGGATTTTGGATTTTGGATTTTGGATTTTGGATTTTGGATTGTTTTTGCTATCTCCAATCTCAGAGGATGTTGGAAAAGTATTATAATTCATGGAGATACACCCAACCTCCCTTACAAAGCAGGGCGTTTTCATTCTCTAAATTTGCGATCGCTAGAACCGTTTGACCATCAATATTTGGGCTTGTTTTTCATATTAATTAATCAAAAATTAGAAAAAAAAGCCTCTATTGACCTATGGAAAAGGGTTTTGGGGAAATGATTTTGCAATTTACCCCCGATTTGGAAAATGCCCTGCTTTTTCAGGGGGATAATGGGGAATCTGCGGGTGTCAAATCCCACACGAAAAAGTTTTCAAACAACCTCTAAAATCTAAAATCTAAAATTATTTTGCCTCTTATCTTTTGCCTTCTGTTACCTGTTACCTGTTACCTGTTACCTGTTACCTGTTACCTGTTACCTTTCCAAACAGATATGATAACTATTCAAAGAGAGGTGATATAGTAGGAAAAGCTAAGAGCAAAAATAGCTAAAAGCACAGGAATTATAGTATTAGATTCCAGTTGGCGATTTTTGAGGATTTTGAAGCAAGATATGGGAATAATTACCGGCCAGAAAATGGTAGTGATTACAAACATAACAAAGGATAAAAATTTATCCTCTGGTGTATATGTAGGGTGAAGAAGGGAAAACTTTAACCAATTGGTAAAAAAATAGCAAGTCATTAGTAGGTAACTAATCACTAATGTTAATTGGATCTGGGTCACTATTTGCACTCCTAAATGATTTTTTGGTTCTGATTACTTCCTCTCATACATTTTGCGCCAAGTCTTGCACAATGGACAATTATCAATTGATAAGGTAGTTAGGATAGCAATTATACATATAAATGTTAATCAGCTATTCCTTTTTTGGTATAGCACAGGTCTAAAAAAGTGGCAAATAAAATGCAGCATCAGCTACATCCTCAATAGATGTACTAGAACCAGTTAATTTGGAACAGACAAAATAGCTGGGAAAATGCTGACCTCAAAATTCAGGAGTGAGGAGCTGCGGTTTTGAGATAGATAGGGATCTAAACGCTGCAATTAATTTATCGCGTCTGGCTAAGGCGTGAAAGTCTACTGAAGGATAACTGCTCCCATGCTCCCGTTGAAGTAGAAAGTAAAGTCTAGTATTGTCTAGGTTTTATATAGCAGTCAGTAGTTAAAGTAATTAAATGGGAATTTAAAGTTGGGAAGTAGACGAAGACCGATAAGTATAACCGACTTGAGAATCTTTTTGAATGTACTGTTTAATACTGTCGAAATCAATGAAATAATCAGCCACATCAATCAGGCTATCACTGGTCATGCTTTGTAGACCAATTACTTCTACTCTAGATCCCAAGCTGGTAACTGCATTGACAGCATAGGC
The DNA here is from genome assembly GCF_014299995.1 of Sphaerospermopsis sp. LEGE 00249. NCBI lineage: Bacteria > Bacillati > Cyanobacteriota > Cyanophyceae > Nostocales > Aphanizomenonaceae > Sphaerospermopsis > Sphaerospermopsis sp. LEGE 00249. The sequence continues at coordinate 38,273 of NZ_JACJUZ010000004.1, forward strand.
TAAATCTCCATCTCCACTGACTAACACAGCGGTATCGTAGTAGGGAGCTAGAGTAATCATATCCACAGCAATTTCCACATTGAGATTGGGTTTTTTACCATTCTCGGAAACTGTAAGTATATCTTTGGTGACTACACGATAGCCATTGCGACGCATCCACAACAGAAACCCCTGTTGCTTTTCTTTGCTGGCATCAACACCAGTATAAAAGAAAGCCCGTAAAAGCCTAGAGGTTTGAGTTAAACGACAAAGTAATTTAACATAGTCAATTTCAATGCCTAGTTGCAAGGCAGAGTGAAATAAGCTTAAACCATCAATAAAAATGGCTACTCTACCGCGATTAAGATCATCACCAATGCTCATATCGTTAATAGCCTCTTGTGGCTTGATATCTCGACCTTTGACAGTTGTTTTTATTGCAGCTGGTCCTTGCCAATGTGGTTTTTCTTTAAGTTCTTTATATTCGTTTGTGTTTTTGTGAAGATTAGTAAAATTCATTGATGCCTCGAGATTTTAAATTGGGATGTCTTTGATAAATTGCTATTATCTAGTATAGTCGCTGCTAAGTTCATAACCTTTGTAGTAAACTTAGCAAGAAACTCTCTCCAAAGACGAGTTGCAAATAAACTTAACTTACAGCACTTACAGCAGAATTTAGGAGTCCACAGAGACGTTTGGACTAACTGTCTGTACAGTAAGTAGTGAGGAGTAAACCAGCCTTGATACTTGATTTTGAATCGAAATTTGGGAAAATTTTGTACTTCATTTACCTGCACTGGTGTATTTGGACTTATGGCTGATATTGAAGTGATAACCCAGAATTTGGGAGTATTTCAAGATCCCTGTTGGCACAGGGACAAATATTAAAAAAATATTAAAAAATTCTGATCATTTCAGGTGGAAGTTACTTTTGTATTTTCGGTGTTTTCTATGGTAAGAGGCATGAGGCCTTGTATGGTGAGAACAGAGCAATAAGCATGATGTAAAACGTAGTTGCTGACGCTGCCTAATAAAACTTCACTGATGCCAGTACGTCCCCTGCGACCGACTATAATTAAGTCAGCTGGCCAACTTAAAGCTAATTCACAGATCACTCGGCCTGCATCACCTACTGTTTGGGTAAATTCAGTTTTGACACCTGCCTTAATTGCCGTTTGAGTTAGCGATCGCATCCAATCTAGTCTATCTTGTTTTAGTTTATCCCAAGCTTGCATATATTGATTAATAGTTTCAGTATGCAAGGTAGGATAAATTGTTTCTGGTTGCAAAAATATGGGATTGATGTAAGGATCTTCTAAGGGGGATAGAACGTGAAGCAACATCATTTCTGCCTCACTTGCCTGAGCCAAAAATAGAGCTTGATCAAAAATATACTGACTTCTTTCTGAGTTGTCGAGAGCAACTAAAATTTTGTGAAACATAGTTAGTCTTCCTTGGGGAGTATTTTAAATCTATACCTATTGTGGTTTTTATCTGATATAACTTCGGCTATATTGGCCATGTTAATCAATTTTTGGGAAATATGCAGGAATAAATAATAAATCATCAACTCGCTGAGTATCAATATTGTAAACTTGTTGTAAGAATTCAGGAGTCAGGAGTCAGGAGTCAGGAGTTAGGAGTCAGGAGTCAGGAGTCAGGATCAGAATTTTTAAATCAGGAATTAGGAATGAACTGATTCGAGATTTTATAAGAAAATAGGCTGTATCTTTAACAGTGCAACAAGGATCACAAATTTAAAAGTTTTCTGTCTGTTACGAAGATTTACAAAAATCATAGGTAATAGTTAGGGGAAAAGATTGATTACCAATCACCAATTATCAGTTACCCATGCAAAATCCTTGCAGCTAAAATCCGAAATCCAAAATCAGTATCAGGAGGTGATGGTGATGGTGTTAAGATTTCGCAACCGTAAAGAAGCAGGAAAAATGTTAGCGCAAAATTTGACCGCTTATGCTAACGAAGAAAACTTGTTGGTGTTAGCTTTACCGCGTGGGGGTGTGCCAGTGGCGTTTGAAGTAGCGAAAGCTTTAAATGCACCTTTAGATGTTTGTATAGTGAGAAAATTGGGTGTACCTGGTCATAAAGAATTGGCAATGGGGGCGATCGCTTCTGGGGGAATAGGGGTACTAAATTCTGATGTGATAAATACGTTGGGAATAGATAAAGAAGCGATTCAGGCAGTTGCGGCTGAGGAGTTGCAAGAATTACAGCGGCGCGATCGCACTTATCGCGGGGATGCTCCACCTCTAAACGTCGAAAATAAAACTGTGATTTTGATAGATGACGGTATTGCTACTGGTTCAACTATGCGTGCTGCTATTGCGATTCTTCAACAACAACAACCTCAAAAAATAGTTGTTGCTATACCAGTTGCACCGGCAAGCACTTATAAAGAATTGCAGTCAGAAGTAGATGAAATAGTGTGTTTGCAAATTCCAGAAATCCTCTCTGCGATTGGATTATGGTATGAAGACTTTGCCCAAACTACTGATGAGGAAGTGAAAGAAATTTTAGATTTGAGATTTTAGATTTTAGATATTACCAATCACCAGTCACCAATCACCAATCACCAATCACTTAAAAGGTTAAACCAATGAAAGCTCAAGAATCTGGGAATGTTTTAGAGCAAATAGTTACTATTGAGGTAGGACTACTAAGACTCAAAGGAGAATTAGTTGTACCGCCAGAAGCTCAGGGAATTGTTGTATTTGCTCATTGTAGTGGCAGTAGTCGCTATAGTAGCCGCAATCATTATTTAGCTCATTTGTTGCGTCAGCAGGAAGGATTGGCAACTATATTAATAGATTTATTGACGGAAGAAGAAGATGCAATTGATCAGCGTACTCAACATTTACGTTATGATATTAGTTTTCTGGCTTCGCGGTTAATTACCGTCACAGACTGGTTGTTTGAAAATACCCTGACTCGTGATTTAAAAGTTGGTTACTTTGGCGTAAATAGAGGTAGTGGGTCAGCATTTTTAGCTGCATTAGCTCGTCCGATGAATGTGGGGGCGATTGTTTGCCGTAGTGGTTATACTGATTTGGTAATTGAAAGTCTTGGTTATGTACAAACTCCAACTTTGTTAATTGTTGGTGGTAATGATTGTGCGATAATTGCCATGAATGAGGATGCAATAGCAGAAATTCCCACCCAGCATAAACAATTAGAAATTATTCCTGAAGCCAGTCACAAGTTTAGCGAACCTGGTGCTATGGAGGAAGTAGGAAGATTAGCGAGTCAATGGTTTAAATATTATCTTTCACCTGTGGAGGAAAAGGAATTGCATTTACACGCAATGTCGTTATTAATTGATAATTGACAATTGATAATTGATAATTGTTTCATTCAATGTTAAAAACCTCCCCTAAGTTCATTCCTCAATTAAATTCAATTATTTCACTTAGTCTCTGATTGAAAACACTTATAGTTAAGATTCAGCTAAGGAAATAAGAGTAAATCAATAGTTGATATAATTAATTGTTTTAATTTTCCAAATTCCAACCCAAGGCAGATGCGACTTGACCGGCTAATTCTAGAGGATTAAATGGTTTGGCGATCGCACTTTTCATACCTAACTGAGCATAGCGACGACGATCAGCGGCTTGAATTTTGGCAGTTAACAAAATCACAGGAATTTCTTTTGTATTTGGATTTGCTTGTAAATTTGCAAAAGCAGCAATTCCATCCATATCTGGCATCATGACATCTAGTAAAATAGCATCTGGTTGATGATTTTCTGCTTGTACTATTCCCTCTTTCCCAGAACTAGCTGTCAGCACTTCCCAACCTGCAACAGTTTCTAAACAAATTTTAGCTACTTCTTGAATATACTGCTCATTATCAACTACTAAAATTCGCTTTTTGTTCATAATTTCTATCCCCTGATAAATTTTGGATTTTAGATTTTAGATTTTAGATTTTGGATTTTAGGTCAGCTAACAGCCCTCAGCTATTTACCTTGAATATTGAAATACAAAGAATGAAAAGAAATAGATGTAGATAACATTCATGAAATCAAAACTTCAAAATCCTTACTATTGCAGCTATTAGCTGATTACTGATTAATGATAGCTGAATACTTACGATTTTAGATTTTGGATTTTAGATTGGGAATGTGAGATACTGACGTTGATTGTAACATCATTTTCATGCTCTGACTCCTGCCTCCTGACTCCTGCCTCCTGACTCCTGACTCCTGACTCCTGACTCCTGACTCCTGCCTCCTGCCTCCTGCCTCCTGCCTCCTGACTAATGATTATGGGTAATTCTTTGTAGCAGATCCATCACCCGTTGTTCAAATTCTTGGGTAGTAACTCTTCCTTTAGTCAAAAATTCTGTATGTCCTAATTTTAGTCGATGGCGTTCCGAATCATCCAAATCCTTAGCAGAATAAACAACTACGGGAATACTAAAAAGTTGATTATGTTGTTTTAACCAATCTACAACTGTAAAACCATCACTCTCTGGCAAGATTAAATCAAGAATTAGTAAATCAGGATTTACCTTTTGACTGAGATGAATAGCTTCTCTACCAGTTTTAGCCAGGAAAGTTTCAATATCATGTCTAGCAAACAAAGTTGCTAATAAATCTGCCAAATCATGATCATCTTCAACAATTAAAATCTTAACTTTGCGAGAAGGTTCAGATACAAATTTTCTCAAGGAATTTAACAGGGAATTTTCCTCTACTGGCTTGCTTAACCAATCAACAAAATTAGCACTAGGTTGATTATTTTTATTGGGTTTGTAGACACTACAAATCACAATTGGTATATCCTGAGTATCTGGACGTTTCTTTAATAGTGCCATTGTTTCCCAGCCATTCATACCGGGCATGACTAAGTCTAATACAATGATATCGGGATGTTGAGCAACGGCTTGAGCGATCGCCTCTTCACCACTATCTACTGTAATTACCCGATATCCCCCTTGTTCCAATAAGTTTTTTAATTCACCACGAATTACCGCATCATCATCACAAACTAAAACCAAAGGAGAATGCTGATTATTAATGATAATTTCTTCAGTTTCTTCAGTGGCTAAATTTTCTAATTCAAGTGTTTGATCAATCTGGCAAATTGGCAGTGTAAAATAAAAACTACTACCTTTGTTTAACAAACTTTTTACCCAGATTTGTCCGCAGTGCTGCTGTACAATACTCTTACAAATCGCCAACCCTAAACCAGTACCATCGTGGTTGCGTGAATCTGAAGAATCAACTTGTTGAAATCGTTCAAAAATACTATCTAACTTATCAACTGGTATTCCCCTTCCAGTATCTGTAACTGTCACCAGTACCTCATCTTCTTTTAATTCTGTCAACAAAGAAACTGTAGCCCCAGATGTGGAAAATTTAATCGCATTACTCAACAAATTTGTTAAAGTTTGAATAATCCGATCCGGATCAGCCCAGAGTTTTACAGATACACTAGAAATAGATAATTTTACCCCAGCTTTATTGGCTAGAGGCTGCATAATATTCACAGCCGAGTTAATTAAATCTTGTAAATTACAAGTTTCCCGTTCCATTTTGACTTTACCCGACTCGATGCGCTCAATATCGAGAATGTCATTAATTAATCTTACTAAACGCTCGGTGCTATCAGTGGCTATTTGCAACAAGCGTTTACCCTGTTCTGAATCTGTTGGTAATAAACCACTAGCTAACATTCCTAAAGATCCGTGAATTGATGTTAGGGGAGTACGCAATTCATGACTAACAACAGAGACAAATTCATCTTTCATTTTTTCCACTTGTCTACGTTCAGTTATATCTCGCAATATTACTGTGTAAACACATTCTTCACCCACTTCTAATTTAGAAATAGAAGCTTCTGCGGGAAATTCAGTACCATCTTTGCGGCAACCAAATATTTCTCTTCTTTCTCCCATTCTGCGAGCAGAACCTGAAGATTTACCAAAATCAAATACATGATGGCGATGTTGTTCAGCAAAGCGCATAGGTAAGAGTAAATCTAGTTTTTCTCCTAGCACTTCTTGAGCAGAGTAGCCAAAAATCTTTTCTGCACCTTGATTAAATAAAGTAATTTTTTGATTACTATCAATAGAAATAATGGCATCATCAGCTATACTTAAAATGCCTTCAAATCGAGTTTGAGAAATTCGCAGAGCTTCCTGTGTCCGTCGTCTTTCATCGAGTTGTGATTGTAATTGGTGATTAACAGTAATTAACTCGGCTGTACGTTCTGCTACTCTTAATTCTAGTTCGTCTTTAGCTTTGTGCAGTGCTAATTCTGTTTGCTTGCGTTGAGTAATATCACGAGCAAATATTTGGGCTGCTGATTGACCTTGGTAGGTGAGAGAAGCAACCACTATTTCTACATGAATTTTCCTACCGTCTAATCTGACAAACTTAACTTCATGCAGGGAAATTGATTGTTTATTGATTTGGATATTTTGCAGTTCTTTGTTCATTTCCCTTTGAAAATCGGGATGTACAAAGTCAATAAATTTCTTACCTAATAATTCTGCTGTTGATGTAACACCAAAAAGTTTCATTGTGGCACTGTTGACAAAGACAAATTTATCTTGACTGACAATCAAAATTGCTTCTGGATAAACTTCGACTAAATTGTGATAACTTTCCTGAATAAATCTACTTTGATTTTCTAGGTTATTAACTTGCTTGTTTCGATTTTGCGCCATTCTTCTTAACAGTTTCACCCGTTCTAATCTGTTAATAATGCGGTTAACTAGCTCCGATCCTATGATGGGTTTGCTGACAAAATCATCAGCACCTGCGCTAAAAACTTGATTCACTATTTCGACATCGTTATGGACAGTAAGAAATAAAATTGGTAGTTCACTACCTTGGGGATTGTTGCGAATCATTTGACATAATTCAATCCCATTTGTACCAGGCATTTCTATATCCAAAATTAGCATATCTGGCTGGACGCTTTGCCAAGTTTGCCAAAAATGCAGGGGATAATTAAGTGGAATAATTTCCATTCCCCAAGGTGTAAGTAATGTTTGTAATAATGCTAAAATTTGTGGGTCATCATCTACGACTAATATTTTGGCTTTAGAGGTTGTTTGGTCTAATGGTTGTGGTAAATTTAAAGAATGTTTATGGTTATTATTATGGCAGGGTAGATTTTCCTGATTTTTGCTATCAATTTCTTGACGGAGTAATTTAACCCAATTTTTGAGATTGGTTGTATCACTTGTAGTTAGGGTTTTACCAGATTTGAGTAATTTTTCAATTTTTCTCGCTAATTCTGAACCATTAGGTAAACCAAAAGTGCCTAAAGATCCTGCTAAAGTGTGGGCTTCTTTAATAGCCTGTGATAGCGCAAGTGATGAATTTTCAGTTTGCACTTCTGAGTTTAAGCTTGAATTTAAGCTTGAATTTACAATTTGTTGTACTGCCCGTTCTATGATAGTAACTTGTTCCTCTACCCGTCCACGAAATCGCTGCCAAATTGCCCCAATAGCTGTAAGAGTTTGCTGAGATTTTAAATTGCTTTTCTCATCCTTTAATACCCCTGTTTCTCCTGTTTCTTTCGTCTTTTTATTTCCCCTGTTTCCTAATTGCTCTCCTTCATCTTCCTGGGGTTTAAGACGATAACCAATACCATATACTGTTTCTACTAAATCGTGAGGAGCTCCCGCTGATTTTAGCTTCATACGTAAACCTTTAATGTGGGTGCGAACAGCTTCTTCTCCCGGTGTGTCTTCATAGGACCAAAGATGCTCTAAAATCATGCCACAGCTAAAGACTCGGCGATTATTTCGCATCAAGAGTTCTAACAAAGCATACTCTTTTGGTGTGAGTGATAGAAGATTTTGCTGATATGTTACTTCACAGCTACTGGGATCTAATCGTAAATTTCCCCACTCTAATACAGGTTGCGAGGCGATGCTTCCCCGTCGTAATAATGCCCTAACACGAGCTATAAGTTCTTCTTGATTGAAAGGTTTAACTACATAATCATCAGCACCTGCATCTAAGCCAATGGCTTTATCGTGAGAGCTATCACATCCTGTTAATAATAAAATCGGTACTTGCCGACCACTAGAGCGGATTTTCTTACATAAACTAATACCGTCCATTTTGGGTAGTATAACATCTAAAAGAATTAAATCATAGTCGTAAGTTTCGACTAAATCCCAGCCTGCATCACCATCATTGGCCACTTCTACTGCATAATTTTGCTCAGTGAGAAAGGTGGTAAGTGCATAGGCATTTAACTGGTCATCCTCGATCACTAAAATCTTCATATTAAAAGCTTCCCTAATCTAGTAGCTTTAAAAGCTGGTAATAGTGGAAAACAACTTAATATTAAATTATGTTTTCCTAGATATAATTTAAACAAGTTTAACTCTATACATTAAATAGTAACATAGTAACATTGATGTAGAAATATAAATTTATATCAAGCTGAAAATATATATTCTGTAATAATTCGGTGGTAACAAGTCAGAATAATTGATAAATCAGTAGATGATGAAATATAAATTAAATATAAATTAAATATAAATTAAATATAAATTAAATATAGCGTGGCGTTAGCCATACGGTACAGAATCTAAATTGAAACCTATACACAAAGCCAGTTTTACTCCTGACTCCTGCTGTAATTAACCAATTTCTCAGATGAATACTGACTGAATTACCAATAATCTATCCTCACAAGTTCCTCAAATTGTTTGCCTATAAGCATAAGTGTAAACCAAGTCACAGGGCAGGTGTGAAAAATTAACGAATTGTGAAGATTAGTGTCAAGAAATCCAAATGAAATAAACATATTTTGACTAACCAAGAATCTAGAAAGCAGAAAGAGCTATTTTCAATAATTGGCGAGCTAAGATGGAGGTAGCAATGTTTAACAAAATTTTAGTTGCATTGGATCGCTCGGACATGGGAAAACAAGTTTTTGAACAAGCCGTGTCTTTAACAAGGTTAACATCAGCCAAATTAATGCTATTGCACGTTATATCACCTGATGAAGACGGTATTCATGATGTAATGGTTAATTCTCAGATGGATTACTATCCAGGCTGGGGTGATGACAGCATCAAAAGGTACTTGCAAAAGCTGGAAGTGCATAAAGACGAGGGTTTGGAAATGTTACAAAAATTCTGCGCCCAAGCAAATTCTGAGAACATTAATACTGAATTTTCGCAAAATGTTGGTAGTCCGGGTAAAGTAATTTGTAACTTTGCCAAAGAATGGAATGCGGATTTGATTGTGATTGGACGACGTGGACTTTCTGGAATCACCGAATTTTTAATCGGTAGTGTTAGTAATTATGTTTTACATCATGCACCTTGTTCTGTGTATATTATACATTTTGAGGGAATAGGGAATAGGGAATAGGTGACAGGTGACTGGGGACTGGGGAAAAAATTTTAGATTTTAGGTTGAAGTTAATGAAATACAATCCAAAATCCAAAATCCAAAATTGAATCACCAATTACCAAATATCAATTACCCAATATCAATTATCAATGATTATGAAAACTACAGATTCACCTCCTAAGAATCATCCGAGTGGAGATAAACGTTTGAAAATGTTGGACGCAACTATCAAACGGCATCAATATCAACAAGATGCACTGATTGAAATTCTCCATCGGGCTTCAGAATTATTCGGTTATTTAGAACTAGATTTATTGTTGTACATTGCCCACCAATTAAAATTACCACCTAGTCGGGTTTATGGGGTAGCAACTTTCTATCATTTATTTTCCCTTGCGCCCAAAGGTAAACATAATTGTGTAGTTTGTACAGGTACTGCTTGTTATGTAAAAGGCGCACAAGCAATTTTAACAAGTTTAGAAAATACCACCAAAATTAAAGCTGGAGATACAACACCTGATGGGGAAATTTCCCTGTTAACTGCAAGATGTTTAGGTGCTTGTGGTATTGCACCAGCGGTAGTTTTTGATGGTGCTGTTTTAGGAAATCAAACTTCAGAAACAGTTTGTGAAAAAGTGGGAGAATGGCAGAATGGAACTAAATGAATTATTAGAAATTGCCAGAATAGAACGTTCTCAGGCGAAACCTGTACAGATTCGTTGTTGTACTGCTGCGGGTTGTTTGTCTTCTGGTTCTCAAACGGTGAAAGATAACTTAGAAAAATCTGTAAAAGCTGCGGGTCTAGAGGATCAAATTCATGTTTCTGGTGTGGGTTGTATGCGGCTTTGTTGTCAAGGTCCTTTAGTTCAGGTGGATCAAGAAAACAACAAAGAAACGAAACTTTATGAACAAGTTACCCCAGAGGATGCAGCAAAAGTGATTGAGGCTATGCAGGGTAAAGAAACAGATTTAAAAGAGCAAGATTTGAGCCAACCATTTTTTACGAAACAATTACCCATTGTGTTAGAAAATAGTGGTAAAGTTGACCCGGATAGGATTCAATCTTACATTGTGGAAAATGGTTATCAAGCCCTTTACCAAGTGCTAAGAGAAATGAAACCTACTGAAGTAGTAGAAACTATTACTAAAAGTGGGTTAAGAGGAAGGGGAGGTGCTGGTTATCCCACAGGTTTAAAATGGGCGACAGTGGCAAAATCTCAAGGTGAGAAAAAGTTTGTTATTTGCAACGCGGATGAAGGTGATCCCGGTGCATTTATGGACAGGAGTGTATTAGAAAGTGATCCTCATCGAGTATTAGAAGGAATGGCGATCGCTGCTTATGCTGTGGGGGCAAGTCAAGGTTATATTTATGTGAGGGCAGAATATCCCACCGCTATTAAAAGATTAGAAACTGCTATTCGCCAAGCCCAAAGATTAGGACTTTTAGGGTCACAAATATTTGAATCACCCTTTGATTTTAAAATAGAAATTCGTATTGGTGCAGGTGCGTATGTTTGTGGTGAAGAAACAGCATTAATGGCTTCTATTGAAGGTAAACGTGGTGTTCCTCACCCCCGGCCACCTTATCCGGCGGAATCTGGTTTATGGGGTTATCCCACCTTAATTAATAATGTAGAAACCTTTGCGAATATTGCCCCAATTATGAGAAATGGTGCGGAATGGTTTGCGAGTATTGGCACAGAAAAAAGTAAAGGGACAAAGGTTTTTGCACTAGCTGGAAAAATCCGCAATACAGGGTTAATAGAAGTACCTATGGGGACAACTTTAGAGGAAATTGTTCAAGAAATGGGTGGTGGTGTTCCTGATGGTGGTATTGCTAAAGCAGTACAAACTGGAGGACCTTCCGGGGGATGTATACCTGCGTCAAAATTTGCTACACCTGTAGATTATGAATCATTGACTGCTTTGGGATCAATGATGGGATCTGGTGGGATGATTGTCATGGATCAAACCACAAATATGGTAGATGTGGCGAGATTTTTCATGGAATTTTGTATGGATGAATCCTGTGGAAAATGTATTCCTTGTAGGGTGGGAACTGTGCAACTCCATAATTTATTAGTGAAGATTGGTGATGGTAAAGCTGCACAAGCTGATTTGCAATTATTAGAAGAATTGTGTGACATGGTGAAATATACCAGTTTATGTGGTTTAGGACAGTCTGCACCAAATCCAGTTTTTAGCACTTTGCGATATTTTCGAGATGAGTATTTAGCTTTGATAATTGATAATTGACAATTGACAATTGATAGTTACTAATTGCAAAATCTAAAATTCGTATGACAGTAAAAACATTAACAATTAACGGGCAAATGATTAGCGCCCGTGAGGATGAAACCTTACTAGAAGCAGCACAGGAAGCGGGTATACATATTCCTACACTTTGCCATTTAGAAGGTGTGGAAGATGTGGGTGCTTGTCGTTTGTGTTTGGTAGAAATTGCTGGTATGAATAGACTTTTACCAGCTTGTGTTACCAAAGTTTCTGAAGGAATGGAGGTGAATACAAATAGCGATCGCCTCCAAAAATACCGCCGGACAATTATCGAAATGTTATTTGCCGAAGGTAATCATATTTGTTCTGTTTGTGTTGCTAATGGCAATTGTGAATTACAAGATTTAGCCATAGAAATGGGCATGGATCATGTACGTTTAGAATATCAAAATCCTCAATGTTCTGTTGATACTTCTCATGATAGATTTGGCATAGATCATAATCGTTGTGTGCTTTGTACTCGCTGTGTTCGTGTGTGTGATGAAATTGAAGGCGCACATACTTGGGACATGGCAGGTAGAGGATCAAAATCTCACGTAATTACTGATTTAAATCAGCCTTGGGGAACTTCTCAAACTTGTACTTCTTGTGGTAAGTGTGTAAATGCCTGTCCTACAGGTGCGCTGTTCTATCAAGGTTCTAGTGTGGGAGAAATGGTACATGATCGAGGCAAAATTGAATTTTTAGTCACTGCCAGAGAGAAAAAACAATGGAATGTTTAGAAGGTTGGGTATCGGGGAATATTTCCTACCAATTACCAGGAGGTAAAACCAATGTTAAACCGTATTGGCAACATCTTTTTACGGTTGCTATTCCTGGGGATCTGGACAACATTGATATTCCTGGGTTTAGGCAGTTTCACCTTCCAGACTGCAATTGCTGTTGTTACGCAAATAGAAGAAACTCCAGGAGAAGTTCTTTATCGCTCACAAACAAAATTAGATGATAACTTAGGTAAAGTTTGGCAAGTTGTTTTGTTTAAACAAGTTTACCCTGGGCAAACATCTAATATTAATTTGCGCTTAGTTGGTTTTCCTGGTTCTGCGGAATTAATTCACCCCCAACCGTTAAGAATTACCTCAAAAACTGGTCAAATTTGGAACGCTCCTGATATATTTTTAGATGAAGCACCAGCGCCCACAATTGGTCAATATAATTTCACTGAAATATTGCCCCAATTACCGACCGAACCTTTAAATTTGGCAATACCTTTACCTGGTGCGAAGTCTATTGATATTTCAGTTCCAATTAATGTTGTGAAAGAATGGAAAATATTACTTACAAGTAACAAATAAAAAATAAAAAGGTACAAAGATGGATAAAATAAAATTAGCAACAGTATGGTTAGGTGGATGTTCTGGATGTCATATGTCCTTTTTAGATTTGGATGAATGGTTAATAGATTTAGCCGCCCAAGTTGATGTAGTTTATAGTCCCATTGCTGATATTAAAGAATATCCCGAAGGTGTGGATGTGGTATTAGTAGAAGGGGCGATCGCTAACGAAGAACATTTAGAATTGGTCCACAAAATTAGGAAACGCACCAAAACAATTATTTCCTTTGGAGATTGCGCTGTTACTGGAAATGTAACCGCTATGCGTAACCCAACAGGAAATGCAGATGTGAGTCTGCAATTAGCTTATATTGAAGGTGCAGATGTTAATCAACAAATACCCCATTCACCTGGTATTGTTCCACCCTTAATTGATAAAGTTGTACCCGTTCATTACATAGTACCAGTTGATATTTATTTACCCGGTTGTCCTCCTTCAGCCTCTCGCATTCGTGCGGCACTTGAACCATTATTAAAAGGAGAAATACCAGTAATGGAAGGACGGGAAATGATTAAATTTGGGTAATCCAATGTTCAATTTTCAATTTTCAATTTTCAATTTTCAATTTAGTCCGAGGTGAATTATGTTAAAAGCAGCAGATGTAATGACAAAAGATGTAGCAATGATTCGCGGTTCTGCTACAGCTAAAGAAGCAATTGATTTAATGAAAGCTAGAGACTGGAGGGCGTTAATTGTAGATCGTCGTCATGATCAAGATGCTTATGGAATTGTAACTGAAAGCGACATTGTTTATAAAGTCATAGCCTACGGGAAAGATACAAATAAAGTCCGTGTTTATGAGATTATGACTAAACCTTGTATTGTCGTCAATCCCGAACTAGGTTTAGAATATGTAGCCAGATTATTTGCTAATTATCGTTTACATCGTGCGCCGGTAATTAGTGGCGAATTAATAGGAATAATCTCATTAACTGACATCTTAGCTGGCAGCAGTGCTTTAGAAAAACCCCATGCAATTTTGTTAGAACAAGAATTACAAGATGAAATTAGAAAAGCTCGTCTTGTTTGTTCAGAAAAAGGAATTAATTCCCCCGAATGTGCAGCCGCTTGGGATGTGGTAGAAGAAATACAAGCGGAAATAGCCCACCAACGGGCAATGAAACCTTTAAAAACAGCTTTTGAAGAATACTGTGAGGAGTTTCCAGAAACCGAAGAAGCTAGGGTTTATGATCTCTAGGTGATTGGTGACTGGTGACTGGTGACTGGTGACTGGTGACTGGTGACTGGTGACTGGTGACTGGTGACTGGGTAATCAATTTTATGTTTTTTAATCAGCAATTCCCAATTCCCAATTCTCAATTCCCAATTCCCAATTCCCAAATAATATGAAAAAAATCGTTATTGATCCGGTTACGAGAATAGAAGGCCACGCCAAAATTAGCATTTATTTAGACGATAACGGTCAAGTAAATGATGCGCGGTTTCATGTGACAGAATTTCGCGGTTTTGAAAAGTTTTGTGTGGGTCGTCCTTTCCCAGAAATGCCTGGAATTACTGCAAGAATTTGCGGTATTTGTCCAGTAAGTCATTTATTGGCATCAGCAAAAACAGGTGATCAAATACTGGCTGTCACTATTCCCAAAGCCGCGACAAAATTACGCAGGTTAATGAATTTAGGGCAAATTGTCCAATCTCATGCTTTGAGTTTCTTTCACCTGAGCGCCCCAGATTTATTATTAGGAATGGACAGCGAACCAGCAAACAGAAATGTGTTTGGTTTGATAGCAGCCGACCCAGAATTAGCTAGAGGTGGTATTCGTTTACGGCAATTTGGACAGGAAATTATTGAACTATTAGGAGGTAAAAAAGTCCATCCTTCTTGGGCAGTTCCTGGTGGTGTCAGTGATCCTTTAACCCAAGAAAATCGCACTCATATTCAAAACCGCATTCCTGAAGCAAAAACCACGGTTTTAAATGCCATAGATTTATTTAAAGGTTTACTAAAAGATTACGAAAAAGAAGCGCAAACTTTTGGTAATTTTCCTAGTTTATTTATGGGTTTAGTGACTCCTGATGGTCTATGGGAAACCTACGACGGACATATCCGCTTTGTTGATAGTGCAGGAAATATTGTTGCTGATAAATTAGATGCTGCTAATTATCCTGAATTTATCGGTGAAGCTGTGCAAGCTGATTCTTATTTAAAATCTCCTTACTATCGTCCTTTAGGTTATCCTGATACAAGGGATCATTGCCGTTTAGATAGTGGAATGTATCGCGTTGGACCATTGGCAAGGTTGAATGTTTGTAGCCAGATTGGTACACCGTTAGCAGATAAAGAATTAAAAGAATTTCGCAGTCATGGAACTGGTACTGTTAAATCTTCTTTCTTTTATCACTATGCACGGTTAATTGAAATTTTGGCTTGTATTGAACACATTGAAATTTTACTGGATGACCCAGATATTTTATCAACTCGTTTGCGGGCGGAAGCTGGTATTAATCAATTAGAAGCTGTGGGTGTCAGTGAAGCACCAAGGGGGACTTTATTCCATCATTATAAAGTTGATGAAAATGGTTTGATGGCAAAGGTAAATTTGATTATTGCTACTGGTCAAAATAATTTAGCAATGAATCGTACAGTTGCCCAAATTGCCCGTCATTTTGTCAATGGTAGTGATATTCAACAGGGAATGTTAAACCGGGTAGAGGCTGGTATTCGGGCTTTTGATCCTTGTTTGAGTTGTTCTACCCATGCAGTTGGACAAATGCCTTTATTGATAGAATTGGTGAATAAAGATGGAAATGTGGTAAATCAAATTTGTCGAGATTAATTACATTATCTTATATATCCCCAAATTCTTGGAGAATTCGGGGATCTTTTAATTGTATAAAAAATAAGCGGCTGATATAGCCGCCTCAATATTTATACTGTTATTCGCTCATCTTGATCCCCGCTTGCATTGGGTCAAAGTTGTGGGGAAAATGGGTGTTATGGTTACAGTCAGCATTCTCTAAATGGGTTCCCTGCAAGTCAGCTTGACGTAGATTCGCAGAAAACAACATTGCACCCCGCAAATCTGCATTCTGTAAATTAGCTTGACTCAAATCAGCGTAGCTAAGATCACAACCGCGCAAATTAGCACCGCTAAGGTTAGCTGTACTTAAATCAGCATAACTAAGATCAGATCCTTTTAAGTCAACATCTTGTAGATTAGCATCACTTAATTCTGCTTTTTCAAAGTCTCGTTTCCCCAGTGCGTATTCTTTTACAATAGTAGCAGCACTATTAATTGGCTGTTGAAAATTGACTTCAGGCATAAAACAGCCTCACAACTTATCTAAATTTTTTTAACTGTCTTTATTCAGTTACCGCAATTGATTATACAACCAATAATCTATAAATCACATTTATTATTAACATAAGTTTGTGTTTGTTTTCGTGGAGTTTCTTCACAAATTCCTCAAGTTTTGATGCTATTTTAAAAAAAATTAATCTGTTGCTAACGAGAACAAAATTTTCCTTGGTATGAAGAACTATTTGTATTAAGAACTTTTAATTTTCGTATAATTTATTATGTTGTCATCCTTAATTTCATAACATATATGATAAAATGACTAATAGAACTTCAAGATTAAAAAGGAGAAGTTAGTGAAACAACAATTAGAACAACAACAGTCTAATAACTCGTTAAATCTTTATGAACAAGATTTTCAACTGTGGATTGAACAAACGATTAACTCCTTAGAAACCAAACAATTTAACTCATTAGATATTGAAAATTTAATTGAGGAGCTTAAAGAGTTGGGGAAATCAGAAAAAAGAGCATTAGAAAGTAACTTAATGGTTTTATTGGCACATCTACTAAAACTGATGGTACAACATGATGCTCCTGATTCAATGACACAAAGTTGGTATCGTTCCATCATTGAACATCGTCAACGGATTTTAATTGCTCTGAAAAATACTCCTTCTTTGAAATCCTATTTAGAAACAGCATTAGAAAGAGCCTATCCTGACGGGCGTAATTTAGCCATTCAAGAAGGAAAAAAAGCCTCTTTTGGTGTGCGTATTCCTCCAGAAAATGAATATCCAAATATTTGCCCTTTTTCCCTAGAACAAATATTAGATCAAGACTTTTTCAATCTTCCTAACGAATAATGATCACAACAACAGTAATTGGTTATGGTAATGATTTACGTGGTGATGATGCCATTGGACAACGAATAGCAAATACTATTCAATCATGGCATTTATCCAATGTCAAATCCTATGGTGTTCATCAATTAACACCAGAATTAGCTGCAAATTTAGCCCAGACAAATATAGTAATTTTTGTTGATGCTGGTGTTAATTGCCAAACTGAGGATGTACAGGTAGAATCTTTATTACCAGCGATGGGTAAAGAAATAAATGGACATATATTGAATCCAGAATCATTGCTTTATTTGTCTCAATACCTGTATAATTATTGTCCAGAAGCCTGGTTAATTACAGTCCCAGGAGAGAATTTTGAATTGTGCGATCGCATTTCACTAACAGCACAAAAAGGCATTACCACTGCACTTTCAAAAATCATGCAAATTCTTGATCAAGATCACAATATATTCATGCAATAACAATGAAAATAGGTAATGGGTAATTGGTAATTGTAAAAAACAACTAATGACTAATAACTAATGACTAATAACTAATTAAGGAGTAATTATGCAAGCATCTATCACACGAAACCCAGACAAAGCTTACGACATCTTACAAACTGAGAGACTAAACCCCTTAGACGCGATTTTTGCACCTCAAACCGTTGCTGTTATTGGTGCTAGTGAAAAACCTGGAAGTGTGGGTAGAACTTTACTTTGGAATTTAATTACAAATCCGTTTAATGGAACAGTTTTTCCTATCAATCCTAAACGCAATAGTGTATTAGGAATTAAAGCCTATCCTACTATTTTTGATGTTCCTGAAAAAATAGATTTAGCGGTAATTGCTACCCCTGCACCTACAGTACCACAAATTATTACTGATTGTGTGCAAGCTGGAATTAAAGGGGCAATAATTATCTCGGCTGGTTTTAAAGAAGCAGGAGAAAAAGGAATAGCTTTAGAAAAAGAAATTCTCGACATAGCACACAAAGGAAAAATTAGAATTATTGGACCAAACTGTTTAGGAGTTATGAGTCCAATTTCCGGTTTAAATGCTACTTTTGCTAGTAAAATGGCACAACCAGGAAATGTAGGTTTCCTCAGTCAAAGCGGTGCTTTATGTACATCAATTCTAGATTGGAGTTTACAGGAAAATGTTGGTTTTAGTGCCTTCGTTTCTATCGGTTCAATGTTAGATGTAGGTTGGGGAGACTTAATTTATTATTTAGGAGATGATCCCAATACAAAAAGTATTGTAATTTATATGGAATCTATCGGTGATGCGCGTTCTTTTCTGTCCGCAGCGAGAGAAGTAGCATTAACAAAACCGATAATTGTTATTAAAGCCGGTCGTACCGCAGCAGCAGCAAAAGCGGCCGCTTCTCACACAGGTTCATTAGCAGGAAGTGATGCTGTTTTAGATGCTGCATTTAGAAGATGTGGAGTATTAAGAGTTGATAGTATTTCTGATTTATTTGATATGTCAGAAGTATTAGCAAAACAACCGCGCCCCAAAGGTCCAAGTTTAACAATTTTAACTAATGCTGGTGGTCCTGGAGTCTTAGCCACCGATACATTAATAGAAAGTAAAGGCAAACTCGCACCAATTTCCCAAGAAGTCATTAATTCTTTGAATGAAATTTTACCACCACAATGGAGTCATAATAACCCGATTGATATTTTAGGAGATGCCGATCCTCAACGTTATACAAAAGCTTTAGAAATTGCTGCTAAAGATCCTAATAGTGATGGGTTATTAGTAATTTTAACACCCCAAGCTATGACCGATCCGACAAAAATTGCTGAGGAATTAAAACCCTATTCCCAAATGGCGAATAAACCAATTTTAGCTAGTTGGATGGGTGGGGAAGATGTGGCAGAAGGAAAACAAATTCTTAACCGTCAAGGTATTCCTACTTATGCTTATCCCGATACAGCAGCGCGGATATTTAGCTATATGTGGCAGTATAGCTATAACCTCAAGGGTATTTATGAAACTCCGGTATTACCAAGTTTAGAATGTGATACAAATACCCGTGATTGTGCATTGGTGGAAACCATTATTAACGATGCCAGAAAAGCCGGAAGAACGATTTTAACAGAGTTTGAATCTAAAGAAATATTAGCTGCTTATGGTATTCCAGTTGTCGCTGGAAGTATTGCTAAGAGTGCAGAAGAAGCAGTAGAATGTGCGGAGAAAATCGGTTATCCCGTGGTTTTAAAATTGTATTCCCAAACAATTACCCATAAAACAGATGTGGGAGGAGTACAGTTAAATTTGCGGAATGCGGAAGCTGTAAAAAGAGCTTATCATTTAATAGAAACTTCGGTATTACAAAAAGCCAAACCAGAAGATTTTTTAGGCGTAACCGTGCAGCAAATGGTCAAAACTAGCGGTTATGAATTGATAATTGGTAGTAGTTTAGATCCGCAGTTTGGACCAGTATTATTATTTGGTGCTGGGGGAGAATTAGTCGAGGTTTTCCAAGATAGCGCCATAGCTTTACCACCTTTAAATACTACCCTAGCACGGCGAATGATGGAACAAACTAAAATCTACAAAGCTTTAAAAGGAGTGCGGGGTAGACAAAGTATAGATATGGCAGCTTTGGAGGAATTGTTAGTAGTATTTAGTCATTTGGTAGTAGAACAACCAGCGATTAAAGAAATAGATATTAATCCTTTATTAGCTATTCCTCCCTCTCCTGATCATCCGGGTGGTTTAATAGCATTAGATGGGAGAATAGTTTTACATTCTCCTAAAATAGAACCAACGGAATTACCCAAATTAGCAATTTGTCCCTATCCTCACCAATATGTTAGTGATTGGACATTAAAAAATGGTACACCAATTACTATCCGTCCGATCCGTCCAGAAGATGAACCATTAATGGTAAAATTCCATAAAACACTATCAGAGGAAAGTGTTTATTTGCGGTATTTTCACATGGTTAAATTAAGTCAAAGAATAGCTCATGAAAGACTGACAAGAATTTGTTTTATTGACTATGATCGAGAAATGGCATTAGTCGCAGAACATCACAACCCAGAAACTCAAGCAACGGAAATTTTAGCCGTAGGAAGATTGAGTAAATTACATGGTAATGATGGGGCAGAATTTGCTATGCTGGTGAGCGATCGCTATCAATGTAATGGTTTAGGTACAGAGTTACTCAAGAGATTAATAGAAGTAGGTAAAAACGAGAAAATATCCTCTATTTCTGCTGATATCTTAGCTGATAATTTAGGAATGCAAAGAGTATGTGAAAGACTCGGTTTTAAGGTGTCACATAGCAATGATGCAACGGTGTTAAAAGCTGAAATTGATTTGTAATCAGTCAGTATACTGTAGGGGTTTAGCATTGCTAAACCCTTACTATTTTTACTTCCTTAACACTCAAAGCTTACTAATATTTTTTTCTGTATCCTCTGTGTCTCTGTAGTTCGTTATTAAAAAAATATGCTGCAAAACAACATTAATCAAATTTGGCAAAATCTGGAAAATACCAAAACAGAAAAACAGCCATTTACCCAAGATGTAATTAATAACTTACCAGAACCAGTACAACGTTATTTCTTACACGCTATTACTCTGGGAACACCCTTAGCAACTGGTGTGAAGTTAAAAATGCAAGGTTATTTTCAACCTAGTAAAGATAAAAAATTACCCATGCAAGCTACAGAAATTTTAACTACTAAAGGATTTGTTTGGCAAGCAGTAATGGGTAATAAATTTTTTAATATTAAAGGAGCAGATTATTATTATAATAATTCAGCAAAAGTAGAGTTTAAAATTTGGGGGTTAATCCCATTAGTCAAAGAAGAAAATCCTGATATTAACCGTTCTAGTATTGGTAGATTTGCAGGTGAATTATTCTGGTTGCCATCTACTTTATTACCACAAAATCAGGTAAGTTTGCAAGCTATTGATCACAATACAATTCAAGCAACTTTCAATATTGAGGGTGAAACAGTTAATCTCACTTTTATCATTGATGAAAATGGTAGAGTTTTAGAAGTAAAATTACCACGTTGGGGAAATCAAACCATAGATAAAACCTGGCAATATATACCCTTTGGGGGTAAATTTGCACAAGAAACTAGTTTTCAAGGTTATACTATTCCTTCCCAAATAAATGCGGGATGGTGGTTAGGAAGCGAACAGTATAATGGTTTTTTTCAAGCAAGTATTGAGGAAGCGGAATTTTTTTTAAGTTGTTTTTAAGCATTTGGGAAAGTTTAGATGTTAAAATATTATCAAAGAGCCAAATTTATGGAAATGTAAATACTCAACTATGACTAAGATTATTTTAGAAGATTTAGATCCCATGATCATCGAGACTTTAAAAACTCGCGCCGAAAAACATGGTAACTCTTTACAGGCAGAAATAAAGACAATTTTACAACAGGTAATTCAAGCAGAAGCGGAAAAAATAAAAAGTTCCGAAGATGAGATAATTCAGCAAAAATCTGTTTTAATGCTGCAACAAATTGAAAATCATGCTCGTCTAAATGGTAAAGAAATTAATTCATTTAGCAATGTTGCCACCATCATAAATGAACCTGAATTACTAGAAATTAAAAATCAATTAAAAGAATTAAAACAAGAAATGTCTCTGGGGGAATTATCCATTAGAGAAGCAAGAGAAGAAGGAAGAAGATATTAATGTTATTTGTTTTAGATTGATCCGAATGTATAATAATTTTGATTTTAGATGTTTTTTTAAGAGCTTATTGGGGTAATTTCTCTCAAATCTCCCTCGTAATATTCGCCCGATATTCATCTTTATATTCAATAAATATATCTAATGCTGTTTGTAAATTTACCCTCGCTTCTTGATCATTTTCCTGTAAGTGTGCCAATATACCTAAATTTTGATAAGTTAAGGCTTGAGAATAGCGATCGCCATATTCGATTTTGATAGCTAAAGCTTGTTGATAAAATTCCCGTGCTTGGGCATATTCTCGCATTTCTTGGGCTACTCTTCCCAACTGGTGGTAAGTTCCAGCTGTTTCATATCTATCCTCATATTCGATATAGATAGCTAAAGCTTGTTGATAAAATTCCCGTGCTTGGGCATATTCTCGCATTTCTTGGGCTACTCTTCCTAACTGGTGGTAGGTACTAGCTTGAGAATAGCGATCGCCATATTCGATAAGCATAGCTAAAGCTTGTTGATAAAATTCCCGTGCTTGGGCATATTCTCGCATTTCTTGGGCTACAATTCCCAACTGGTGGTAGGTTCTAGCTTCGTTATCGTGATCATCTAATTCTTGATCAATTGTTAGACAGAGTTGATAATACTTTCTAGCTGCTGAAAAATGCCGTAAATTCAAATAAGCATTACCTAATTTAAATAAAACATAACCTTCACCATTACGGTTTTCTAATTCTTGGGCAATATCTAACCCTTGTTGATAAAAATCAATCGCTGTTTCACACTTCCTTTCCTCACTATAAGCATCACCAATTTTATTTAAAACCTGACTTTTAAAATTTACATCTGCTAATTTTTCCGCAATTTGTAAAGCTTCCTCTAAATATTCCCTCGCTGTTTCCGGTTGATGCTGACTAATATAAGCTGTTCCCAACTCCAATAAAATATTCCCATACCTGCGTAAATTACCATCATTTACTTGCTCACAGGTAGGCTTATATTCCATCAATAACCGTTGTAAAATCCCAATCCTTTCTTGCTTTTCCGGTGGTTCTACTCTGTCAATTTTGATTTCAGCTTGCAAAGTTTGAGCAATGGCATTTTCTCTGGTTTTTTCTAAAGTTTTAAATCTAAACACACCAGAACGCCAAGCCCAAAAGTCAGGGGCAAATTTAGCTAATCTATTAATAGCGTAATCAGGTAAAATAAATAAAATAGGATGAGGTACGGTTTTTTTATAAGCATCCCGGACAAAATTTAAATCTTGTAAAACTGGCGGATATTCCCCAGAAAGACCAATAGATTTTTCTAAACCTTGAATAATTAATACTAACTTTTTATTTGCTTCTTTTTCAACTTTTGGCAATTCCTGAATAATTACATCTCGCAAAAATCGCAAATTCGGATCAGGAAAATTGAGAGTTACAAATTGAACTTCCTGACATTTATAATCGGTTTTTAAAGCATTAATTAATAACTCTGCATCGGGAGGAAAGTTAATTTCAATAAATCCCAAAGTTAACTTTTCGGAAAAGTCCACGAAAGTCAACAATTCCGCAAAAATATCCTCATTCAAAGCGATAAATTGCCCCAATTCAAAATTAAAATCAGGTTGTGATTTCTGCCAGTGCTTGTTTGAAGAATTCATTTTGCATTACCACTGGGTTAGGATAATTCCATCGGTTATCACCGTTATATTCTAAAACCGAAGTATTAAACAGCATTAACTGTCCAATATCATCTTTACTCACATCTTTATTAATACAAACTTGCACTAACAATGGATAATGGTCATTGGGAATAAATCTTTCAAAACTAAATTGTTGTTGTTTGACAGCATAAACAATATCTTGAGCTTGAATTTTATCATGATCATTAGTGCTGGCACGTAAACAAGCAGCCCTCATGATTTGCATAAGTTGACGTACATGGCCACCACTAGCCTTTGCTAATTCTAGCAATTCATTACGGGAATTAAACACAGCATCAATATCTACTCTTTTTTCAATTAAACTAGCTACTGCCTCCAGTCCTGTTTGATTATCTTGTAAATGGGAACTTTGCCGATCAAATTGGTAAATATTCACCATTGGTACAATATGAGGATTACCATCAAACAAAGATAGGGGATTTTTTGGCGAACACAAAACCGAAATAGGAACTGTATAAATAATTGTACAATGCAGTTCTTGTAATTGTGCCGCATATTCAAAAAATAAATGATCTGCAACTCCAGGAGGAACACGATCTAAGTTATCAAAAATAATCAATAAACCTTTATAGTCTGGATATTTTTTCCGCAATTTAGCATAAGCGTCATCTAGCAAAAGGTTAATATCTGCTTTGAGTCGAGAAATATCTTTTTCTAAAGTTTGCCGAATAGAAGTTTTTTGTTTATCAGATGCTTTAATCTGTGCCAACAATTTAACCATTAATTTAGCAATAAATGGCGCATCTGCGCCTAAGCTGGCTTCTGATTCTACACTTACAGATTTTTCTACACTTTCTTCATTTTCTTCGGTAATTTCTTTAAACCAATTTTCAAAACTTTTTAATAATCTTTCATCAAATTTTAAACCTAATTTCCGCAAAGCAAATTCAACTTGTTTAATGACTATTAAATATAAATCTGTGAAGTTAGCATCATTAATATCTGTTTCTTCATTCACTTCTAAATAAATCACATGATAATTTTCCTCCCAGATATTTTGAATCCTTTTTAACTCTGTACTTTTTCCTGAACCACGATGACCGGTAAATAAAATAGTAGTGTAATTTCCTGCTTCCTGAAAATCCAAAATTGTACTTACACCCTTAACGGCTGAAGATTTTCGCACTGCTGATAAATCAACATAGTATTTTTCTATATCTGGACCTTCTAGCGGTTCTAAACTACAAGCATTATAAGCAGCTTTGAGAGTATTAGCACGTTGAAAATTAAGCTGATTCATAGATATTTTTATTGATTTTATCATATCAATATAATTTTACAAGCCTAATATCTTAGCCTATTTTTAAAATAAAAGCAATATAGCAATCTTGAATTAAGCTGTTGGACATTTAACTTGCATATTATCTAAAATTGAAACTCTTGTGGGGTGGGCATCCTGCCCGCCTTGGTGCAAATTAAAGGTTTAAGCTGATGTGCAGCTAAACTGTATAATTAAAAAACCTGAAGTTACAGTAGCACAAGCATCTTGCTTGTATTAATTATTCAAGTTAAAGGCACAACAAACAGCTTATTTATAAACACGAAAATACCCAACTTATTCAAGAAGTCAGAGATTTAAAAATATCATCATTTGTTATCCCTTAACTGAAAGGTATAGAAATATTGCCTTCTGCCGGATTTTGTCTATTTACGGGATATTTCATCCACTGATAAGCCACAAAAATCAACAATAACCCAATCAAAAATAAAAACACCATCAAAGCAATTTGATACCAAATAACTTGGGGTAAAAGTAAATCTAAAACTAGGTGGATTAAATTCATTACACCATAAAAAATAGTTAAGCCAAAATGAATAACTCGATAACGTTTATTTTCTGTAAATGTATTCCCAATAATTGCTAACATCGGCAATATAAAGAAGCCTAACATTAACCAAAAAATACCCGATACTTCATTAAGTGATGTTGCTGGTTGGGATTCTACTACATCTAACCCGTGAAATAATGGCATTAAACCCAACTGTGTATGAAACAACGTACCTAATAAAAAAACTATCCATAGATTAATAATTTTTTGTCTATAATTAATTGCCATTTTTCTTGCAAAATTACTACATTTTATAACCAAATTTACGCAGTAAATCATGACGTGATTTTATCTCCTCATTTCCTTCTACACCCTTGGGTAAAAATCCATCAATCACACCAATAATACCCCTTCCTTGTTCGGTTTCTGCTAAAATTACTTGTACAGGATTAGCAGTAGCACAATAAATATTGCAAACTTCTGGACATTGTTTAATAGCATTAAGAAAGTTTATCGGATAAGCATCTTTTAACACAATTAAAAAACAGTGTCCAGCACTTATAGATTTGGCATTTTTAGTAGCTACTGCTTGCAAAGTATGATCATTGCCAGCCATTCTAATTAAACAAGCGGCGGATGCTTCACAGAAAGCAATACCAAATTTAACCTGTGAGGATATTCCTACCATGATTTCATATAAATCCTCTACGGTTTTGATAAAGTGAGTTTGTCCTAAAATCAGGTTACAACCTACAGGAATTTCTAAAGTTACGGTTTTTAGTTCCATTTTGGGTTACAATTTGATTTGTTAAGTGTAGCAAAGTATCAGTTTATGGAACGTCAAGCATTGAAAGAAAAATTACAAGTATTAATTAAGGAACTTAAAAAACAGGATGATGGTTCTCCTATTACTAATTTAAAGATTGACCCAAAGAAAGCCGCAGAAATAGAAAGTTTAACAGTTGAATTAGAATATCTCAATCCCCATCCTCAACCACTCCAGAATGCTATTAATTTATTAAATGGAGTCTGGCAATTACAATACTCTACAGCTAGAGAAATTCGCGCTTTGGATTCTCTCCCATTAGGATTAAGAATAGGTAAAGTATTTCAAGTAATTAATGTTGCTGATGCACAATTTTTTAACCTTGCTTATGTCAAACATCCCCTAAAATTTATTTCAGGATATGTAAAAGTAACAGCTAGATTTGAACCTGATTTACCTCAATCTAACTTACCAGATAAGAGAATTAATGTTTATTTTGATAAACGTTATTTAGCGATTGATAAAATTATAGGTGTTAACACTCCTCAACTAAATCCTTTTAAAGTTGTAGATGCTAAAGGTCCAAAAGGTAGAGTTGCAACTCTGGATATTACTTACTTAGATGAAACATTAAGGATTGGTAGAGGAGGTGATGAAAGTTTATTTATTCTCCAGAAAGCTAATGATTTACCTGATTTACAGCAGATTTTTTGACAATCTGCGCCCTCAAGGGACGCAGATTGTGGGTTCAAAGAGTCTACTTAGATTAGATTCCCAATTTTTCTAACACTGGTTTTGTGGAAACAATGTGACGCTCTAAACCCAGTAATTCAGGACTAACTCCTAAAGCCAAAGCAATTAATTGTGGTAAATGTAAAATAGGTAAACCTAATTTTTTACCAATCACCTTTTCTACCTCTGGTTGACGAGAATCTAAATTAAGATGACACAGGGGACAAGGTGTAACAATACAATCAGCACCACTTGACAAAGCTTCTTGAATGTGCATACCTGCCATTTGGAAAGATTCGGTAGTAGCATAGCTAGAGAGAGGCCAACCGCAACATTGGGTGCTGCCACGATAATATATGGGTGTTGCTCCTATAGCCCGAAACACATTTTCCATTGCTTCTGGTTGGAATGGATCATCATAGGGCATGGATTTTTGAGCGCGGAGGAGATAACAGCCATAAAAAGCTGCACACTTGAGTCCGCTTAACTTGCGGGTGACACGCTGGCTGATTTTGTCTAAACCATAATCTGTAACCAAAGCGTAAAGTAAATGTTTGACTTCTGTACTACCCCGATAAGGAGAACAACCTTCTTTTTCTAGTAAGCCATTAACTTGATTAATATAAGCAGGGTTAGTTCCTTGGCATTGCTTGAGACGTTCATCAACATGACCAATCACACCTTGACAGGTGCTGCAATGAGTAAGAAGAGGTAGATTTAATTCTTCTGCTAAAGCTATATTCCGAGCGTTAACTGTATCTTCTAACAATTGAGAATCTTCTTTAAATGTACCAGAACCGCAACAAGCAGCTTTTTTAAGTTCAATGAGTTCAATACCCAAAGCTTGGGTAAGTGATTGAGTAGACAGATAAAGCTCCCGACAAGCTCCTTGAGCAACACAACCGGGGTAGTAAGCGTATTTTAAGGTTTGAGATAGCATAAAATTAAGTTTTGTTTACAGGCGTAGCGATCGCCCTGGTAAGACAAATTTAGCAGTTTCATTATCTCCCAACATAAGGCAGGGGAGCAGGGGAGCAGGGGAAGCAGGGGGAAATATTTGTATTTTCCCAATCACCAATCACCTTTTTCTGATAACTGTACTCAGGAACACCCTTTCCGATAAGATGTATATGCTCAAAGCAAGATTGCCCATAAAGAGCAGATCATAGCAACTGGTTAAGGACTTTTATATATGAGTGAAACAAAAACTACTTTTGACCGGGTTAAAAAAGTTATCGTCGATCAACTAGAGGTTGATGAGGAGAAAGTTGTACCAAACGCCTCATTTACAGATGATTTAGGGGCTGACTCTCTAGATATCGTGGAACTGGTAATGGCTTTTGAAGAAGAATTTGATATTGAAATTCCCGATGAAGCCGCCGAAAAGATTTTAACGGTTCAAGAGGTAGTAGATTACATCGAGAAAAACGCTCCTTCTGACTGAAAAATTTCTGAGTCCTGATGAGCCAGTGCATTGATCAGGTAACGCAGTCCTGGGAAACTCTCCTGTCAGGGACTGCCTAGCCATCACCCTCAGCCAAATTGTAGCAACTAAATTTGCTCTGTGCTGAGTATGTATATTTCTGTGAAAAGCACTAAGCATAAATGTAATGCTGGCTCAGGACTCAAAACTCAACACTCTATAAATTGTTCTGCTTGCTGCTTTTTCGTCACCTTTAACTGAATCATGACAGACTATAAACGTAAACGCGTTGTTGTAACAGGTGTAGGCGCGATTACACCTCTTGGTAACAATCCATCTAAATATTGGGAAGGACTGTTAAGCGGACGTAATGGCATAGACTACATCACAGCTTTTGATGCTTCTAAGCATGATTGCCGCATTGCGGGGGAAGTGAAGAACTTCGATCCGCATGAATACATGGAGCGCAAAGAAGCCAAGCGCGCTGATCGTTTTGCCCAATTTGCGATCGCATCTGCTAAACAGGCTATATCAGACGCACAATTAGTTATCAATGACCTCAACGCCGAGCAAATAGGTGTCATGATCGGTTCAGGCGTTGGTGGCATTAAAGTATTAGAAGACCAGCAAACAGTCTATCTAAACAAAGGGCCAGACCGCTGTAGTCCATTCATGATACCGATGATGATTGCCAACATGGCAGCAGGATTAACAGCAATTCATACTGGTGCAAAAGGTCCAAACTCCTGTTCTGTGACAGCTTGTGCCGCTGGTTCTAACGCTATCGGTGATGCCTTTCGCTTAATTCAAAATGGATATGCCCAAGCAATGATTTGTGGCGGAACGGAAGCAGCCGTTACACCATTGTCTGTAGCTGGATTTGCCGCAGCCAGGGCGCTATCCACAAAAAATGATCCAGAAAAAGCTTGTCGTCCCTTTGACAAAGATCGGGATGGCTTTGTCATGGGTGAAGGTTCAGGAATTTTAATTCTGGAAGAATTGGAACACGCAATCAGTCGTGGTGCGAGAATTTATGCAGAAATGGTCGGCTATGGGATGACCTGTGACGCTTATCATATTACTTCCCCCGTACCTGGTGGTTTAGGTGCAGCTAGAGCAATGGAACTGGCACTCAAAGATGGTCAGCTGACACCAGAAATGATTACCTATATTAATGCTCATGGAACCAGCACCCCAGCCAATGATGTCACAGAAACGGCAGCTATCAAAAAGGCTTTAGGCGATTATGCCTATAAGATAGCAATTAGTTCTACCAAATCCATGACAGGTCATTTGTTAGGTGGTTCAGGAGGAATAGAAGCAGTAGCTACAGTTTTGGCGATCGCTAATGACCACATCCCTCCCACCATCCACTTGGATAATCCTGATGAGGGTTGTGATTTAGATTATGTACCCCATACCAGCCGCGCTCAAATCGTAGAGGTGGCTTTATCCAACTCCTTTGGGTTCGGTGGTCATAATGTCACTTTGGCGTTTAAGAAATATCGCTAATGGTGACTGGTGATTGGGGATTGGTGACTGGGAAAATACAAATAATTTCCCCCTGCTCCCTGCTCCCTGCCTCCTGCCTCCTGCCTCCTGCCTCCTGCTCCCTGCTCCCCTGCCTCCTGCCTCCTGAAGTGACCCTGTGGAACATATTATATATATCATTCCCAGCTAAACCAAGGGTTTGGCATGACCAAATTATTAGCTCTATTCATCACCTAAAACTCAGAAGATCCCGCTTGTCCTTATGCTAGTAGGAATGGGATGATGTAAATTGTGGGATCACTTGATAATGAACCCAAAAACAGAAAGCTACAAAGAGTCCTAACCCATCGTTAACAATAAAAAATTATGGCTGTTGCAACCAAATCCATCGAAGAACTTTGTATTAACTCAATCCGTTTTTTGGCTGTTGATGCCATAGAAAAATCCAAGTCGGGACACCCCGGACTACCTATGGGCGCTGCTCCTATGGCGTTTGTCCTGTGGAACTCCTTCATGCGGTATAACCCCAAAAATCCTAAATGGTTTAACCGCGATCGCTTTGTTCTCTCTGCTGGTCATGGCTCAATGTTGCAGTATGCCTTGCTGTATCTGATGGGCTACGATAGCGTTACCATAGACGACATCAAGCAATTTCGTCAATGGGGGTCTAAGACCCCAGGCCACCCAGAAAACTTTGTGACAGATGGTGTGGAAGTAACTACTGGTCCCTTGGGTCAAGGTATTGCTAACGCAGTTGGTTTAGCTTTAGCAGAAGCACATCTAGCAGCTAAGTTTAACAAACCCGGTGCGACAATTGTAGACCATTACACCTATGTAATTCTGGGTGATGGTTGCAACATGGAAGGTATTTCTGGTGAAGCTGCTTCGATCGCTGGACACTGGGGATTAGGTAAATTAATCGCCCTGTACGATGATAACCACATCTCTATTGATGGTTCTACCGATGTAGCTTTTACAGAGGATGTTTCTAAGAGATTTGAAGCCTACGGTTGGCACGTACTTCACGTTAAAGATGGTAACACCGATTTAGAAGGAATTGCCAAAGCGATCGAAGCAGCAAAAGCTGTCATCGACAAACCCACCATGATCAAGGTGACAACCACCATTGGTTATGGTTCTCCCAACAAAGCAAATACCGCAGGTATTCACGGTGCTGCTTTAGGTGCAGATGAAACAGCATTAACCCGGAAAAACTTAGGTTGGGATTATGCACCCTTTGAAATTCCTCAAGACGTTCTTGATCACACCCGCAAAGCAGTAGAACGCGGTGCTGCTTACGAAGCAGACTGGAAAAAAACCTTAACTGAATACAAAGCTAAATATCCCCAAGAAGCGGCAGAATTTGAACGTTTCCTCAGTGGTGAATTACCAGAAGGTTGGGATCAAGTTCTTCCCACCTATACCGCCGAAGACAAAGCACAACCCACCCGCAAACACTCAGAAATCTGCCTCAACAAACTAGGGGTTGTTTTACCTGAATTAATTGGTGGTTCTGCTGACTTAACCCACTCCAACCTCACCGAACTCAAAGGTGCTGGAGACTTCCAAAAAGGACAATTCCAAAACCGTAACATTCACTTTGGTGTACGGGAACACGCAATGGGCGCGATCTGTAACGGTATAGCCTTACATCGCTCTGGTTTAATACCCTACGGTGCAACTTTCTTAATTTTCACAGACTATATGCGGGCTGCTATTCGTTTAGCTGCGCTCTCTGAAGCTGGTTCAATTTGGGTAATGACTCACGACTCCATCGGCCAAGGTGAAGACGGTCCTACTCACCAACCCATTGAAACTTTAGCTTCTCTGCGTGCTATTCCTGATTTAACAGTAATTCGTCCCGCAGATGGAAATGAAACTTCTGGTGCTTACAAAGTAGCGATCCAAAAGTCTAAAGAAAATGCTTCCACTCTCTTAGCTTTCACCCGTCAGAACGTCCCCAACTTAGGTGGTACATCTGTTGATGGTGTGGCTAAAGGTGCATACACCATTGTAGATTGTGCTGGTACACCAGAAATCATTTTAATTGGTACTGGTTCAGAAGTGAGCCTCTGTGTAACTGCTGCTGAGAAACTAACCGCCGAAGGTAAGAAAGTCCGCGTTGTTTCTATGCCTTCTACAGAATTATTTGATGCTCAAGATGCAGCTTACAAAGAATCTGTACTACCAAAATCTGTTACAAAGCGTTTAGCGGTAGAAGCTGGTTGCAGTTTTGGCTGGCATAAATATGTTGGTACTGAAGGCGATACCGTCAGTATTGATAGCTTTGGTGCTTCTGCTCCTGGTGGTACTTGTATGGAGAAATTTGGCTTTACCGTTGATAATGTGTTAGCTAAAGCTAAGGCATTGTTAGGTTAATTAACAAAAGAATATTTCTCTTATTTTCTGGGGTGGGATGAAAATCCTGCCCTTTTTTTGTTTTTGTGATTTGCAATACGAATTGACACTCTGCGTCCTAAAGGAGCGCAGATTCTTGATTCAACGTTTTCATATTCATTATTGCCAAAATTACCAAAAAAATAGTCGGCTTCAGCCGACTTTTGTTATGAGACTGGGAATTCATTCCCAGACGGTTATTCATTTTCAAACAGTTAGATTAGGAAGATTGGCGATCGCAGAGAAAACACTTTTTCCTTGGTTTTTAGCTCTTTCTAAAGCTGCTTCTCGATAACCTTCTTGTCCTGGTTTAATACTAATACCATCATCTCTCCTAATAGTACCTTCGTTATCATCTGTAGAAAAAATACCCAGTTCATTAACAACATTGAAGGTGTTGGAAACAAGAATTACTTTGAGTTTGACGGTTTCGCCAACTCCTCTAATAGTAAAAATGTTGTTGTTGATATTAGGAGCTAGTGCGATTTTACCGTATTGAGGGACAATGTTTTTTGATAATTCTAAAATCCCTAATTTTATAGGAATTGTTGTACCACCGACACTGAAATCATTATCATTAAGTAAAGCTAAAGTATTGCGATCAACTAAAGCTAAACCCTCTAACTTTTCAACTCCTGTATAACCTACCTCAGCAGCATTAACAATCAGTTGTTTACTAACAACAGAAATCCCCGCAGCAATTAATTCTGCTTCTGTTAACTGCTCAATTGTTTTACCATCAGGTAAGTTAAAGTTAGCAGGATTATTAATATTTGTCGCCCCTGCTAAATCAATTTGATAGATGAGTTTGTTAGAATTTTCATTACTTAAATCATCTCTTTCGACAACAGCAAATTTGCCACCACCCAAGGAAACAGCATCACCAATTTTATCAGTTCTGGCGTTACCAGTTCCAGTAATATCATCAAGTAAATAGAGATATTCACCAGTTACCTGTTGAGTAGCTACATCAAATTCTAAAATTCTTAAATTTCGAGAATTTCTAGAATTTGCATCATTAGTAACATCCGGATTATCAATTGCACTTTGAATAAAAGCATAAAGCTTATTACCTGCCAAAGCTACAGCTTCAAAACCCCCTACTTATATCAATTTGTAGGTTGGGTTGACGTAAGGAAACCCAACATCAACTAATAATAAATGTGTTGGGTTGCATTTGATTTAACCCAACCTACAAATTACTATTAATTTTCAAAGATACCAGTATCAATAATAGCTTTGCACAATTTATCAATGACGGGGACTGAAACACTATTTCCAATTAGTTTCATCCATCTTGATCTAGACTCTGGTAATTTAAAATCATGGGGAAATCCCTGTATTAAACAGGCTTCGCTTTTAGTAATTTTTCTAAATTCTCTTGGTTCATAAACTTCTTTGATGAATTTGTTTTTAAAATCATCATGATTTATAGCTGCAATTGTTTTTAAGGTGATAAAATCATTTGTATCACTGGCCACTAAAGTGGGGAAAATATCAGAAGTTGGCAAAAAAATACGACTAACACCAAATAATCCTGTACTGATTTTCGTATTTTTAAAATCATAGCGAATTTCCACACACTCAATAATATGCTTTTGTTTGAGAGAATCAATTGTTTTTTGGATTGATATTTTTTCTAATTTAAACACTTTTTGGATTTTTAAATTATCAATTATTATTTCTCCATTAGTAGTAAATGAAAGCAGTATTTCTTCAGCTTGAGTCAAATTCTTAATATTATCTTTAATATTAGACCGTTTGATCATAAAACGATATTCTTCTGATTTAAAAATTTCTAATGCTACCAGTTCATCAATTTCTGGTTGTGTAATTGATGAATCTAGACTTTGAAAATGTGCTAATGATAATGGGTTTCCGTCTAATTGTCCGTAATTACTTTTGCGTCTGTTTTTAAGTAGTAATAAACAAATATTTTTCTGTCTTTCAGTAGTTTCAATAATATCCCATGAGTGTATTGTGGTATGACCATTTCTCAGGTCATTAAATAAAAAGTAATCATTAAATCCGAAGCATTTTACTAAAAATGTTGTATGGATCTGTTTTTGCTCCCTCTTTCCGCAACGTATTTTCATCATTTATCCAAGCATAAATAATGACTTTTTCCGTACTACTATAACGAAAAAATAAACGAAATCTTCTATTAAATTTCGCTCGAAACCAATGCTTTTTATCTGTTCCTAATGTTTTACCTTGCCTAAATTCTGGTGCGCTGGGATCTTCAGGTATTCTCCTAAAAATAAGCTCATTAATGTTGTTGAGAAACTTTGTAACTGGATTTTGCTGATATCCTTCAGGGTCTTTTTCTTTAAGTTGCTCAACCTTAATGATCAATTTATTATATTTCTCACCAAAGGCAGGATGAATTTTTAATGTCCACCCATTAACATTCATACAAACATGAAATCCTCTGGTAATTCTTCATCCAGATCAGTTTCCATTCCTTCTGTAAGCATAGATGCACGATGATATATTTCTTCTGTAAGTGGTTCAATATTACTGGGATTTTTTTTGATATCTCTAGCAAGGAAATTTAAAAACGCCTTGACAAAATAATGCTTTGCCATAGTTGGTGACAATATTCTATTCATTCCTGGTGTTTCTCCTTTTTTCTGATGAATAATTATGTACTTACTGGAACGATTTACACCAGTGCGAGAAGCGCGTATATTTTTGCGAACCCTCAGTTTCATGATTCTAATTCGTTTGTGTTGAGGTAATGATATTGATACATATATTCTTAATGATACCATATTTTTTAAAGACTGGGAATTAATTATGTAGGTTGGGTTGACGCAAAGAAACCCAACATCAACTAATAATAATCAATCTGTTGAGTTGCATTTCATTTAACCCAACCTACAAACTAATATTTTCAGAATCTTCATCTGAAAGCAAATATTTTTCAATTTTTTTACGTTCTTCTTCCAGCGATTCAGAATAAATAGGTTTTTTCCATTCTTGTCTAGAAGTCATTACATAAAGAATTTTTTTACCCTTGTATTTAATTTTTCTAATTAATCCTAAATCACAAAGATTTTTAACTGAATATTGAGCCTTACGAATACTCATTTTGCATATATTTTTAATGTTTTCAAAATTTGATTCACAAGAACCTCCACAAGCTGCTATATGAGCATAAATTCTAAAATCATAAGGATTTAGCCCATATAAGTCTAGTATTGCATGAACGAAAATTGGTTGTGATTTTTCAGTTTCTATTTTCTCCATTTCTTCTAATTTTAATGGTGTTGTATTTTCAGTTTCTATTTTCTCTATTTCTTCTAATTCTAATGGTTTTATGCTTTCAGGTTGTTTCCATTTATCTGGTGATTCTATGACATAAATATCAGTGGTTAATTTACGTTTTGTTTTTTTAATTAATCCTAATTCACAAAGATTTTTGAGCGAATACTGCGCTTTTCTTACGCTCATTTGGCATATTGTAGCTATTGTATCTAGTCTTGAGTAACATTCACCTCTATGAGATATATGAGCGTATAATCTAAACTCATAGGGATTTAAGCTATATACGTCAAGTTCTTCTGATACTAGAATAATTGGTAGTTTTTGTCTTTTTTCCATTCTCTTCTTGGGAAAACAACATTATGCACATTATACATCTAAAGTAAAAATCATAAATTATAATTTACTTCTAAATAGTAAACATTTTACTTTATATGCAGGAAATGCTTTTTATAAAATTTTTTTGCACAAATACCTTGACACCTCAAAGTAACTCTGTTAACCTAAAATTCAGAGACACCAGAAAGCCACTGGTTGCCTATCACAGATGAAGCCATTATTCAATGTAATTCGTTAAGCTTAAATGCTTTTAAATCTCTGACTTTTGCTTTCAGATAAAATTTAACTTGTTACATGGAGTGGGGAATTACTGCAAAAAATAGTCGTATGAGTGGCTTGACAAAAATCGTATAGTGATTTAGTCTCAAATAAGACAAGATAGCAAAAAGGCTACCTGGTCTCAACAGGTAGTCCTTCACGAGAAGCAGAGCTTCTAGCTAATTGTTTGAAAATAAAAAATTAAACTTCCAATATAAGGAGTCTAACTGCTATGAATTATAGCATTAACTTTGAAGATAATCAATATCAAAATCAAGATATTGAAAGACTTCGCTTGGTTAATCAATACCTGGAAAAAATCACTGAAATTGATCCCAGTAACAAACTCAGAAGTTTGCAAAGATTAGATCATTTGATTGGTCTTAATAATGCAAATCAAGATTTATCCGAGTCAGTTGAATCACAGAAATTAACTAATCTGTTGCATCAAGCAAAAGAAGCAGGATTAGACATTAACGAAGATTTGATAACAACAATCAAAAATGCACATCCTGATGATGTCTTATTTGCAATCAAGTCTCTAAAGCGTAAAAGCCAAAAAGAACCAGTCAATTATCCGAACCTCTATTTTGAGAAAGTTCTAGAAGACAGACAATCAAAAAGATTTCCGGGTAATATGGCTGCATAAGTAGTTTTTGGTTTTGCGCTTTAGTAGTAAGTAAGTTGGGTTTAGTTTTTGAACCCAACCTACAATTTTTTAATTCATACCTTTGTGATTACTCAAAAAAGTAGTCACAACCAAAAAATAAAAGGTGGGTTAAACTTTCGCCAACCCACCTCAAAAAACTCTCCGCGCCTCTGCGTCTCTGCGTGAGAAAACCTAACCCAAAACGAAATTCACCAACTTACCAGGAACAACGATCGCCTTCTTAATTTCCTTCCCTTCAATATAACGCTTCGCCACCTCAGACTCCCGCGCATACTTCTCCATCTCAACCTTATCTAACTGCGAAGGAACTTGAATAGCACCGCGAGTTTTACCCATAATTTGAATTACCAAAGTAATTTCATCAGCTATCAAAGCAGCAGGATCAAAACTCGGCCAAACTTGAGTATGTACCGTTCCCTTATTCCCCAACAAATGCCATAATTCATCAGCAATATGGGGCGCAAAAGGCGCTAACATAATCACCAAAGTTAGAATACCTTCCGCATAAATTGGCGAATTATTACACTTAGCATCAGTCAACGCATTACTTAACTTCATCAATTCGGAAATTGCGGTATTAAATTGATATTCTTCCTCCACATCTTCCGTAATTGCTTGAATCGCTAAATGAATCGCTCTCCTTAAATCTTTTTCCTCTTTACTTAACTGATCCAAATCAGCTTGTTTCTTACAAACTCCCGCCGCAGCGTAATCAGTAACCAACCGCCAAACACGGTTTAAAAATCTAAATTGTCCCTCAACATCAGCTTCATCCCATTCTAAATCTTTTTCTGGAGGTGCTTTAAATAAAATGAACATCCGCGCTGTATCAATGCCATATTTATTAATCACATATTCCGGTGCAACACCATTTCCTTTTGATTTAGACATGGTAGCATAAACCCTTTCTAAAGGTTCTCCAGTTTGCGGATCTACAGGATTATTTGCATCAACTAAATTTGAAGGAATCCATTTATCTTTACCGCTTTTTTTCGGGTTCATGTATGTTAAACCCTGTACCATTCCCTGAGTTAATAACTTTTGAAATGGTTCATCAAAATTCAACAAACCTCTATCTCTTAATACTTTGGTAAAGAAACGAGAATACAACAAATGTAAAATCGCGTGTTCAATACCGCCCACATATTGATCAACCGGCATCCAATCATTTACTCTACCACCATCAAAAATTTTCTCTGCATTTGTGGCATCAGTAAACCGCAAGAAATACCAAGAAGAATCAATAAAAGTATCCATTGTGTCGGTTTCTCTTTTTGCTGGATTACCGCAACTTGGACAAGGAACATTTACCCAACTTTCTAACTGTGCTAAAGGTGAACCACCACGGCCACTTAATTCAATTTCTTCTGGTAATTGTACAGGTAAATCTTTTTCTGGCACTGGGACAATTCCACATTCAGGACAATGAATAACAGGGATAGGTGCGCCCCAATAACGTTGACGAGAAATTAACCAATCTCGCAAGCGATATTGTACTCTTAATTTACCAATGTTTTGTTTTTCTGCATATTCAGTAATTGCCTTTTTAGCATCTATTGAATTAATGCCATTAAATTCACCTGAATTAACTAAAATTCCCGGTTCTGTATAAGCTGATTTTAAATTTTCATCCGCTCCAATTTCGGGAACAATTACCACTTTAATAGGTAAATTTTGCTCCTTTGCAAATTTGAAATCTCGCACATCATGGGCGGGTACACCCATCACCGCACCTGTACCATATTCATAGAGTACATAATCTGCAATCCAAATCGGTACTTCTTCCCCAGTGAAGGGGTTGATAGCTTTCCCCCCGGTAGGAATACCCCGTTTTGGTTTGTCTTCTGCGGTTCTTTCTAATTCGCTTTGGTTGCTTACTTCTTTGATAAAAGCTTCTACCGCTGTTTTTTGGTCTGAAGTGGTGACAAGTTGAGTTAAAGGGTGTTCTGGAGCTAATACGACGTAGCTAACGCCATAAACGGTGTCGGGACGGGTAGTATAAACAGCGATTTTTTCATCTAAACCGACTATGGGAAATTCTAAATATGCACCAGTGGATTTTCCGATCCAGTTAGCTTGCATTACTTTAACTCGTTCTGGCCAACCAGGTAATTTATCCAAATCATTTAATAATTCTTCGGCATAATCGGTAATCTTTAAAAACCACTGACGTAATAATTTACGTTCTACAATTGCTCCGCTACGCCAAGAACGTCCTTCACTGTCTACCTGTTCGTTAGCTAGTACGGTTTGATCAATGGGGTCCCAATTTACAGCCGCTTCTTTTTGATAAGCTAAACCCGCTTCTAAAAATTGTAGAAAAATCCACTGTGTCCACTTATAATAATCGGGGGAACAGGTAGCCAATTCTGCATCCCAATCTAAGGATAAACCCAGACGCTTTAGTTGCTGTTTCATCTGGTCTATATTTTTATATGTCCATTGGGCAGGAGGTACACCTCTATCAATGGCGGCGTTTTCTGCGGGTAATCCAAAGGCATCCCAACCCATAGGATGTAATACTCTATACCCTTGCATTTTTTTGAGGCGGGCGATTACATCTGTAATGGTGTAGTTACGGACGTGACCCATGTGTAAGCTACCAGATGGGTAGGGAAACATGGAAAGCGCGTAAAATTTAGGTTTGGTTGGGTCTTGATTGGTTTTATCTAATCCCAATTCTAACCATGTTTGCTGCCATTTTTCTTCAATTGCGGCCGGGGTGTATGATGCTTTTGGGGTGGACTCCACAATTAAAAACTCCTAATATTTTTCCTAGTTTCGCTATTGTGGCATAATCCTAGATATCAAGTCCGGCTAATTTATGCAGTAGTTATAGTTGTTCTAGACTTTTGATTAAGTCTTCCTTCTCCAAAACACGATCATACATCTCTGGTCTGATCTCTCGGCTGTGAATGTCTTTCTTTACAGACAAAATGAACTTTACACTACAGCAATTATTTTTATACTACAGCATAGTGACTTTTTGGCTGAAGTGCTAAATGTATAAAAATTTTCTTAATCCCTCATCTACCTGTGCTTGTAAATGATTTGATAGCTGAAACTGTCACCTGTCACCTACTTCAATTTCCCATAGGCATAACGAGTTAAACTACCCTCATTCAGATTATTCCACGCATAGATACCATCTCTAAAGGGTTTCCAAATTTCATAAACCGCTTTAAAATCTGCATCCTTCGCCGCAAACTCATCATACAAAGCAAAAGATTCTTTTTCCGCTGCTTCTAATATTTCCTGACTGTAAGCACGCACTTGTACCCCTGCTTTTAATAGTTTATCTAAAGCTTCACTATTACGTGCATCATAACGAGCTAACATTGTGGTATTTGATTGATAGGCGGCTGTTTCTAAAGCTGCTTGATATTGAGGAGGTAGCTTTTTCCACTCATCTAAATTAATTTGTACTTCTAAGGTTGGACCCGGTTCCCACCAACCAGGATAATAGTAATATTTAGCAACTTTATTTAAGCCTAATTTCTCATCGTCGTAGGGTCCTACCCACTCAGCAGCATCAATAGCGCCGGTTTGTAAAGCTTGGAATATCTCTCCCCCTGGAAGTGTCTGTACTGTTACCCCTAGTTTGGACATGACTTGTCCGCCTAAACCGGGAATACGCATTTTTAGTCCCTTGAGGTCATTCAGTGTTTTCACTTCCTTGCGAAACCATCCCCCCATCTGTGTACCCGTATTTCCCGCAGGAAATTGAATCACATTAAATTTACGGGCGTAAATTTCCTGAAGTTTGGCTAAACCGCCTCCTTCATATAACCAAGCGTTTTGCTGTTGGGCATTCAATCCAAATGGTACGGATGTTCCAAAAGCTAAAGCCTGACTTTTCCCAATGTAGTAATAAGCTGCTGTGTGTCCTGCTTGGACTGCACCTTGAGAAACTACATTCAGAACTTCTAAACCAGGGGCTATTTCTCCTGCTGCACGGGGTTCGATGATAAATTTACCATTGGTTAGGGCTTTGACCCGTTCTGCCAAAACCTGCGCTCCGCCAAAAATTGTTTCTAAGGATACTGGCCAACTGGTGGCCATTTGCCATCTAATGGTGGGTAGGTTGCTAGTGTCTGCTTGTCCTTTTGTAGCTGGGTTTGTGGCTTTTTGACAACCACCAACTATTGCCACTCCTGTAGCAGCGATCGCACTTTGAGATAATCTGTTAACAATAGCTCGACGTTTCATAACAGTTAATACTATTGACCTAAAATTAAGATGTTCCCACAATATCATAATGATGCAACAATATGATGCAACAATTCAGAAATTCCGATCAGATTTATTATTTCTGATAATTTTGTCAATTTCCCATCATTTCATATTAGTATAAAAATATTAAGTAATTTCTAACTAATATTTAACAGCTATGTTAGAAACTGTTTTGGCCAAGCCTAGCATTAAACTGCCACCCACCCAGGCAGAACTTCCTTGTGATGATGGTATCCCGATGGAGACACAAAGACATAAATTACAAATGGATATTTTAATTGATACGATTCAGCCTTGGTTAGATCAAAGGGCTGATGGATATGTAGGAGGCAATATGTTTGTTTACTACAGTTTAGCACAATTAAAAAATCAAGATTTTCGCGGTCCAGATTTCTTTGCTGTTTTAGGTGTGCCGAAAACAGAAAGATTATCTTGGGTGGTTTGGGAAGAGGGAAAACCGCCAGATGTTGTAATTGAATTACTGTCAGAAAGTACAGCTAATAATGATAAAAATGCGAAAAAATTGATTTATCAAAATCAAATGCGGGTATCTGAATATTTTTGGTATGACCCTTTTAAACCAGATGATTTTGCAGGTTTTGATCTAAATAGTGGTGTATATCAACAAATACCATTAAATGATCAAAAGCAACTGGTAAGCAAAGTCTTAAATTTGGCTTTAGTGCGTTGGCAAGGTAAGTATAGAGGTGTTGAAACAACATGGTTACGCTGGGCAACTTTGGATGGTGAGTTATTTCCTACTTCTCAGGAAATCGCAGAAATTGCAAAACAAAAAGCAGATGAAGTAGAACAAATTGCAGAACAAGAAAAACAACGTGCAGAACAAGAAAAACAACGTGCAGAACAAGAAAAACAACGTGCAGAACAAGAAAAACAACGTGCAGAACAAGCTGAACTGCAATTAAGACAAGTTGCGATGAATTTATTACAGAATGGAATGTCTGTAGAACAAGTATCACAGTTAACAAATTTGGATATTTTCGATGTGGAAAGATTGATTAATTAAATAGTAGGGGTTTAGCAGTGCTAGACCCCTACAGGACTGATAAATAGATTAAATATTGTGAAATATCATCTTGTAAAAAATTTTTTATAACTGAATTTTGAACAATATTTAAAGGAGGCAGGAGTTGAAAGGCAGGAGGCAGGAGGCTGTCTTAGTGGGGGATTTAAACCCACCTCTAATCGTAGACCGCCCTTGCGGGTTCGCTAGTCACCTACAGAAGAAAACCTTCTTGCAGTGCTGGCTCACCAAATCACCAGATTATGGCGGTGGACTTAAACCCAAATGGGCGAGTCAAAAAGGCTTTATTCTTAATTCAAAAATTTTCCTTCTGCCTCCTGCCCTCTGCCTTCTGCCTCGCCCGATAGCGCAGCGTGGCGTTAGCCATAGGGCAGTTAAAGTATTATTGAGACTTAATCCTGCATTCTCAATTCTTACCCTGAATTTATTATGTTCTATGCGTAACTCAAGAAGATTCACCTTCATCAGCAAGCTGTTAAAAGTATCCCAGTTTATTGACAAATGTGCTGATAAATTGGGATGGTTATCCAATTGGCTAGTTTTACTCACCATTGGCGTTGGTTTCTTTAATGTTGTCGCCCGTTATCTAGGGCGCTTCATCGGAGTGCAATTATCTTCTAATACCTTATTAGAGCTACAATGGTATCTATTTTCTCTCACTTTCTTACTAGGCTTTGCGTACATTTTACGTCATGGCGAAAATGTGCGGGTTGATTTTCTCTATACTAATATGAGTGAAAAAAGACGCGCCTTAGTTGATTTTTTAGGAACAATTTTATTTTTAATTCCCTTTTGTTTAATTGGTATTTGGGTGACATTTAACCCAGTTTTACAGTCTTGGGGAAGACTAAGTGATGGTACTTGGGGAAATTGGGAAGTATCTTCTGATGCTAATGGTTTACCCCGCGCTCCCATTAAAACAATGGTTCCCATAGGTTTATTATTTCTGCTTTTACAAAGTATTTCTCAAACAATTAAATATGTAGCCGTACTATTAGGCTATGAAGAAGTAGCAGAAAAAATTCGTTTAGAAACTTCAGAAAATATCAATATTGAGTAGGTAAAATTATGGGTTTTCAATGGTTATCCATTTTCATGTTTGTTGGCTTTTTCGTTATCTTAATGAGTGGCTATCCTGTAGCTTTTTCCTTTGCCGGTACAGCCATTGTTTTTGGAATCATTGGTACAGCATTAGGGGCTTTTAATCCTGCCCGTCTCCTACTATTACCCAATAGTTGGTTTGGAACAATGTCCAATTTTACTCTACTAGCTATTCCGTTTTTTGTGTTTCTGGGTGCAGTATTAGAAAAATCAGGATTAGCGGAAGAATTATTAGAAACTATTGGTATTCTTTTTAGTCGTGTCAGGGGTGGTTTAGCCTTAGCAGTCGTTTTAGTAGGAACTGTTTTAGCCGCCACAACTGGAGTTGTAGCAGCTACGGTAATTGTTATGGGAATGTTATCTTTACCTGTAATGATTCGCTATGGCTATGATAAAAAATTAGCTGCTGGGGTGATAGTTGCTTCTGGTACTTTAGCCCAGTTAATTCCTCCAAGTTTGGTATTAGTAATTCTCAGTGATCAAATTGGTGTTTCTGTAGGAGATTTATTTTTAGGGGCATTAA
The DNA here is from genome assembly GCF_014299995.1 of Sphaerospermopsis sp. LEGE 00249. Taxonomy (NCBI): domain Bacteria; kingdom Bacillati; phylum Cyanobacteriota; class Cyanophyceae; order Nostocales; family Aphanizomenonaceae; genus Sphaerospermopsis; species Sphaerospermopsis sp. LEGE 00249. The sequence continues at coordinate 81,721 of NZ_JACJUZ010000004.1, forward strand.
TTCCTGGTTTAATGTTATCTGGTTCTTATATTCTTTATATATTAGGATTAGCTGTTTTTAATCCAGAAAAAGTTCCCTTGATTCCTGCGGATGTGGAAATTCCTCAAGGTAGTCAATTAATTAAAAAAGTTTTTAAAGCAGTTATTCCCCCTATTTTCTTAATTCTTGCAGTATTAGGAAGTATTTTCTTTGGTGTTGCTACTCCCACGGAAGCAGGGGCAGTAGGTGCAGTTGGAGCTACTATCCTCGCAGCTTTTAATAAACGTTTGACTCCCCAATTAATTCGTGATGCGGCTCATTCTACAGCGGTAATTACTGCTTTAGTGGTAATGATTTTATTTTCTTCTTCAATGTTTAGTTTGGTGTTTGATGCTTTGGGCGGAAAAACTCTGATTACTGAATTATTAACTGGTTTACCAGGAGGATATTGGGGGTTTATAATTGTTAGTAATTTAGCAATTTTCGCTCTGGGTGTTTTTCTAGAGTTTATGGAAATATGCTTTATTGCTATGCCTTTATTTGTACCTGCTGCCCAAGCTTTAGATATTGATATGGTCTGGTTTGGTGTGGTAATGGCAATTAATTTACAAACTGCTTTTATTTCGCCACCAGTAGGATTTTCTTTGTTTTATTTACAAAGTGTTGCCCCTAAAGAGGTGAGTACATTTGATATTCATAAAAGTGCAATTCCTTTTATGATTTTACAGTTTATTGTTTTGTTAATTGTGATTAATTTCCCCCAAACTGTTCGCTGGTTAATTGATGTTTCCGCAACTACGGGAACTTGAAAAAATAGAAGCGGGGTGCGGGATGGGTAACAGAGGTAGGTATTTTACTTTGTCGTGAGGGCAATACAAGGAAGGACGGTGGACAAGGGGGTAAAAATGTGATTAAAAATTCAATTCTGGAAACTGTTCCCTGTTTCCTGTTCCCTAGCCTCTAACGATCACTTTTTCGGCAAGCCCTAACTAAGCAACCACAGTAATGAATGTTTTTGTATACGGTACTCTAAAACCATTTGAAGCTAATTATCACCTGTGTGAACATAAAGTATTAACATCAAAAAAAGCGATCGCGTTCGGTAAAATATATGCTTTACCAATGGGATATCCGGCGATGACACTCGGAGATGAGAAAGTTTACGGTTATTTGTTGTCTTTTGCTGACTCCCAGATTTTACCCGCATTGGATGATCTAGAAGATTACCAGCCCACAAAACCAGTGTCAGAAAATCTTTACACTAGGGAATATATCGAAATTTTTGATTTAGACCGCTTGTCTTTAGGTTGGGCTTGGGTGTACTTGATGACGATAGAAAAGGTTTACCAACTCCGTGGTATTCCTCAACTTGATGGTTGTTGGAATAGTTAACTTCACAGCTTTGAAGCTGTAATCTGTTACCTGTTGCCTGTTCTGTAATCTGTCAACTCATTAGTTAATGTTTAACTCTGAATCTTTTTTGAGAGTTTTTGACTCAGTAACTGGTTTTCTTGGAGAAGCTACTGCTGTTTTGGGAATTTCAATGACTGGGTTATTCAAAGCTACCATTAACGGTGAGGTAGGAACTGCTGGCTGACTTGTTACCGTTATTGGCTGTATTTTCTGTTGTGCCAGTTGCAACTTGGATGTATTACCGGGAATAAAGCCAGAGATTGAGCCGATGATACAAGCCGCTACAGCAGCACCTCCAAACATCCAACCTAGTTGGTAACGGTAGCTCAAGCGTTTCCAGACTTGTTGGAATGTCGCTTCTGGAGACTGTGCAGATGCTGGTATGGGCATCGTTTTTACACCCTGCCGCAGTTTTAAAAGTCGTGCATACAGACACTTAACTGATTCATCTGTGGACAGCCATTGTTCCACTTGCTTACGTTCGGCAGCGGTAACTTCGCCATCTAGGTAAGCACTTAATAACTCAAAGCAGTCAGTTTCGTTGTGTTGTCGGCAATCACGTTTCTCCATATCCTTAGTACCCGTTGATTCATTGGTATATTTAGCCATTCCATTTGCTATATCACTAGGGAATTGGGAGGGGGAACGGTCATCAAACTGAGAATCAGTATTCATTTTAACGTTTTTACCAAGTCATACACGGGTAAACACAGCGGATAAATTTGAGAATTTAAGCAATTTTACTGCCAAATGGTAGAAAAAAATTGAGATTTCACCACAGTTCTTGTTCTTTTAAAATTCTACCATTGAATTAAGGAAAGATGTTGTAAATTTACTTAACCATCTAGATAACTTTGCAACTGGGTTTGCAATCTGGATCTAGCCCTAGCTATTCTCGATTTTACAGTTCCTAGAGAAACGCCAGTAATTTCGGCAATTTCTTCATAGGGTAATCCTTCGATTTCTCTCAGGACAATAGTAGTACGGAACACCTCTGGTAAATCGGCGATCGCATCTCGCAGTTGTTCGTAAAATTCTCTAGTTGTGAGTTCTTCCTCTGGTCCTGGTGTATCACCAGCAATTTCCCAATCCATCTCGCCGTCGTCTACCGAGCGGGGAGCATCCAATGACAGGGGGCTGACAACCCGTTTGCGTTTACGCAACTCGTCATAAAACAAGTTAGTGGCAATACGGCTTAACCAACCCCGAAATTTAGCAGGTTCTTGTAAACGGTTAATATTCCGATAGACTCGAATCCACACTTCCTGAGCCAAGTCGGCTCTGTCAGACCAATCAGGAGCCAGATGGTATAAAACCCTATCGACCTGAGTCTGATAGCGCCGCAACAGTTCTGCAAAGGCAGCTTTATCTGGGCGCAGTCCTGCTTGACAGCGTAAAATAAGATCGTGGTTTGAGAGTTTGTCAACTTGCACCGATGCTTGTGAATAATTGGCATCAACAGTTGACCAGGATACAGTAATCGATTGACTCATAGATCGTACTGGCTGTAAATCATCCCCTCCTATTAGACTAGATAATTAGATAGATGTTCCTGGGTTAAGTGACGGATTTATGAGATCAACACGGAAATATAAATCAGGAATTATAAAAAAAGTGTTGAGTCTACAATGCCGAGTCTTGAGTATAGGGAAAAAAATCAGTAGGATGTATTCACTTGAACAACTGACTACTACCCCATTGACAATTGGGACTGGTAACTGGTGACTGGTGACTGGGAAGAAATATTTACCCTCTTCTTCCTGACTCCTGCACAGGCGTTCGCGAAGCGTGCTGGAAGCATCAGCATTCGGGCGACCAATTATCAATTTTATGAAAAAGCTATTTTCCTTTAAGGGCGAAGCATTCGGGCGATAAATTATCAATTTTTATCACAGGTTATTTTCCGAATGCTTCGCCCCTACTTCGCCCCTACGACTCCTGACTCCTAAAACTTCTAAATTATAAAGATATTGTCAGGGTAATGAGATAACTGATAATTATTGATAAATTCTTTGCTAATTGGCTGCTGTTGGCAGTCCATAATTAATTTTAATGAGCCAGATATGTCAGGGATACACAATAAGCAATGGCAATGGCAAGAAATGAATCTGTAGCACGGATGGTAATGTTCCTCTGTTTTGGCACAGCAATTTTATCTCTGGCTGTCCATTGGCACAGTATGAGAACAACAGCCCAGTTAAATCCGTCGGTATCCACTACATTAAGGAAAAATTCTACTTCCCCGACTGACTCTAGTAAAAATATTTCTCCAGGTATTAGCATTGGGGAAACCGCTTTCGGCGCGTCTTTTCCCTCTTCTCCATCAAATTCTACTGCTGGGAAAAAATATGTAGCTAGTGCTGCGGATACACCAAAAAATACAAAGTTGGTGTTTCCAGAACAGATCGAGAAGCAGAAGACAAACAGCAAACCAAAGGGCTTTTTCTTTCGCGGTGTGGATGATTCCACGTCTGTTCAAGGTTCTCAATCTACTCAGACAGAAGTGGTAGTTGATTTAAGCGATCGCCGGGTTTATGTTTACCGCTATGACCAAGTTATAGCTAGTTACCCCATTGCTATTGGTAAAAAAGGCTGGGAAACACCCACAGGTAGTTTTCAAGTCATACATAAGGAGCATCATCCCATTTGGAAACATCCAATTACAGGGAAAATATATGAAGCTGGTACTGATAGTCCTTTAGGAGACAGATGGATTGGTTTTTGGTCAGATGGCAGAAACGAAATTGGCTTTCATGGTACACCTGATACTGATTTAATAGGTGCAGCCGTGTCTCATGGTTGCTTGAGAATGCGTAACCCTGATGTGCGAATGTTATACCAGCAAGTAGATTTAGGCACACCAGTATTAGTGCGCGACTAAAATAGCAGTGGTCAGGAGGCAGGAGACAGGATTCAGAATAATTTTAGATTTTAGATTTTAGATTGAGTTGACAGAAACAATCCAAAATCCTAAATCCTAAATAGGGCTTGCTGAATAAACCCAAAATACTCGTAAATCAAAGGTTTGAGGCTGATCAGGAGGAAAGAAAGTGCAAGATTTTTGAAGGGCATACCTTAAAAACTGTGCATTTTGGGTCTGATAAATTAGAAAATCTGGGGATAACAGATAGCTAAAACTATTCCCTATTCCCTATTCCCTATTCCCTGCCTCAACGAAGGGACTTTTTCAGCAAACCCTAATTATGAATTATGAATTAGTAATTCTTAATTACTAATCAATTATCTTTGTTTTCCAAGATGAAGGATCAATAGATTTTCCATTGACATATAAACCCCAGTGTAGATGAGGTCCTGTAGAAGCACCTGTAGAACCTACTGCACCAATTAGTTGACCAGCTTTGACCATATCACCTTCTTTAACATTAATCCGACTGAGGTGCATGAAAATGCTGGTTACTCCTTGACCGTGGTCAATGCCAACTACATTACCATGAACTATGAAACCTTGGGATACTGTGCCTACTAAAGCCACTCTTCCTGCTGCTGGGGCAACTACAGCTGAACCTGCTGCACCAGCGTAGTCCAGTCCTCGATGGTAGTAATCCTTGGCAAAGTTACCATTATAGTAGCGCCTTACACCATAGGTTGTGGTCATCCGTCCTTGATTTGGTCTCAGGAAAACACCGTCCCAATATTTGTCAGGTGTTTGTAGGGCTTTAAACTCTTTAACTCGTTCTAGTTCATATTCTGTTGCTTTAACTCCGGCTTTTCCTGGGGGTAAATTAATACGTTGGATGGGAAATTTGCGATCGCCTACGTACACAGCCAAATTTCTTTGTCGCTGTCCCTCTCCTGACACAGTAACTTGTCTTACTCCTGGTTCTTCTAATGGAGTGGTAGGAATAAAAGCACGGTATTTATTGGGGGCAATTTCAAAGGCTGGATAGGTTTGTTCTCCAACTGTTACCGTAGGAATACCACGCTGTTCTCCACTTTCTGGTTCAATTAATACGGAAATTGTATCTCCCAATTGCACTTTTTCCGGTAAAATCTGTACTTCTAAAGCCTCTGCTGGCAAGCTTAGTGCTATGGGAACAGCCGCAAAAATTCCCATTAACATCTTAGTGACACTGCTGACACCAACACGCTGTAACTTATCCTGAAAATTAATAACTTGAGCTTTGGTAGTCATAGGTTATAAAGAAATTGAGTGAGCCAAAACCACGCCCGATAAAGTATCATAGCAAGGCGTTGATACTTTATCGTACTAAGGAACAGTGGATGTAGGCGAACGGATTGCCCATGCGTGGGGCAGTCATGATATATTGTTTTCAACAGGAACGGTAATTAACCTGTATAAAAACCTAACTGCCTAACGGCAATCTGTACCTTGACAACTAAATCTATGGGGTTCTACTTCTTAGTTCTAGTATTACCTGGAAGTAGGTAAAAGATTTACAGGTACTAGACTTGTGTTGAGCGCACTTGTACTGAGCGCAGTCGAAGTAAGTCGAAGTAGTCGAAACACGACAGAGAATTTAAACTCAAACAAAATTTGGAGTAATCCAAACTACCTCGCCCGCAGGGGGAAAGTAACGCTTGGGGAGAGAACCACCTCTGGTTTATAAACTGCAAGGGATCTAAGCTAAGTGGACTCGCTGAACCAAGAATCTGCTCTCCTTTAGGACGCAGAGTGTCAAAAAAATCCTCGCTTACCATTAGGGCGCACTGTCAACCAATTAATTTTTGCTAATGCCAATTGCTCATCTGTCACCTTAGCACCAGTGAGATTAGCACCACACAAATTAGCACCTCTAAGATTAGCATGACTCATATAAGCATAACTCAGGTCTGCACCTCTCAGGTCTGCTCCTTCTAAATCTGCATGACTCAAGTAAGCTTTGCTTAAATTCGCATCCTTAAGATTTGCTTCTTTGAGATTAGCTCTACCAAAGTCACTATTTTCCAGATTTGCTTCTTTAAGATTAGTTTTTGTGAGTTGGGCGCTGTGGAAATTAGTTCCCGATAAATCTGCACTTTGTAGGTTCAACAAACTGATGTTGTATGAGGCAAAATCCCGCCTTCCCTTCATATAAGCTGTAAGCAAAGTTTGGGAACTTAATTTGCGTTCAGCTTGAGAACCAGTGCTGTTACTATTAAGCAGATTGGGAGATTGGGACATCAACTGCTTACGCTCTCTTCGTCCAGCCTGTAATGCTGAATTTTCTCCTAACTTAGCTCGTCTAGCACGAATCGCATCTGCAACCTGAGATAGACCATTACCATTATTGCTATTATTGCTACTGGAAACCGAATCATTAAATAAAACCGCAGAATTGTCTGGGGTGTTATAGGTTCGCTCTTTAATATCAGTATCAGACTTTACATCTGGTTTAACTATTAATCCCTTGGCTAAACTTTCCAGATATGGTTCCATCTCCAACGCTCTCAGTACATCTGGGGCTGACTGGTAGCGATTGCGAACGGAAACTTCCAACATTTTTTTTAACACGCTGGCGAAATGCCCACTCACATTTACAAGCTGTTCCCACAACATTTCTCCCGTTGTGGGATTATATGGCAAATCTTTAGGAGTTTTCCCTGTTAATAAATAAATGCAAGTAACACCTAGCGCATAAATATCACTGGCGTACACTGGACGCATAGCCATTTGTTCAGGAGGCGCAAAACCAGGAGTACCAATGGCATAGGCTGTTAACGCTGTCTGTCCTGATGGGTTAGACGCAACTTGCCCAACTTGGTTTTTTACAGCACCAAAGTCAATCAGTACCAGCCTAGCATCTTGAGAGCGACGAATTAAATTAGCTGGTTTAATATCACGATGAATTACTTTTAACTCATGAATGTATTGCAGTAGTGGCAGAATCTCACTTAAAAACTGTTTCACTCCCACTTCGCTATAGCATCCAGTTTTTTTCACTTCCTGTTGGAGAGTAGCACCACTGATATATTCCTGAACCAAGTAAAATTGGTTTTCCTGTTCAAAATAGTCTAGTAGTCTTGGTATCTGTGGATGATTGCCAATCTTACCCAGGGTTTTAGCTTCTCTTTCAAATAAGTCCCGTGCCATTTCCAAGATATGTGGGGCTGTTCCTGATGGACGTAGTTGCTTGATGACACAACTCGGTTCTCCTGGTAAGACTTCATTCTGGGCTAAAAACGTTGCTCCGAAGCCTCCCAAACCTAACTGTTTGATTGCTCGATATTGACCACATTTACCGATCAACAATAATTGATCGCCACAAGATAGACACCTTTGGCTAGATGCCGAATTTTTGGGCTGGGGACAGGTAGGATTGAAGCAGTAGCTCATGCACTCTTAACTCGCTGCACGAAGAATAGGTAAGAAAATTTGACTCTTATTACATTAATGTTAGCAAATGGTAAATTATCAAAAGCTATTGCCGATATGGGCTTTTATGAATTATTTAGAAGGCAGCTAGAATAGTAAGACTTGCTCCAGATGTGGTGAGAAGAAAACTTCACTGTCATTGGTTGTGGACATAAAGGATGTGGTTGTTAAAAAATAGGGAATAGGGAACAGGGAATAGGTACAAGGCAAAAGTAAGAATTTAGTTTTTACCCAATCACCAATCACCAATCCCCAGTCCCCAGAAATTAGAGACTAGAAAGCACGTCCTTTGCAGCGGCTAAAGTTTGCTCAATATCTTCATCTGTGTGGGCTAAAGAAGTAAACCCAGCTTCAAACTGAGATGGTGCTAAGTAAATACCACGCTCTAACATCCCACGATGGAATCTTCCAAACTTGGTTGTATCAGACTTTTTCGCATCTTCGTAGTTGTGAACTGGACCACTGGTGAAAAATAAGCCAAACATGGCGCTGATATGACTACCACAAGCAGCATGTCCTGTTTCTTGAGCAACTTTGAGCAAACCATCAGCTAGTTTTTTGGTGATGCGCTCTAGCTGTTCATAAGTCCCTGGTTTTTGTAATAATTTTAGTGTTTTAATTCCCGCAGTCATCGCTAAGGGATTTCCAGAAAGAGTACCAGCTTGATATACAGGACCGGCGGGGGCAATCATTGACATGATATCCCGACGACCACCATAAGCGCCTACGGGTAAACCACCACCGATGACTTTACCCATTGTGGTTAAATCGGGAGTGATGCCAAACTTCTCTTGAGCGCCACCGTAAGCAATACGGAAGCCTGTCATCACTTCGTCAAATACTAATAAAGCTCCATGTTCGTGGGTAAGTTCCCGTAAACCTTCCAAGAAACCAGCATCGGGAGGAATAAAACCTGCATTACCAACAACAGGTTCAAGAATTACACCAGCTATTTGATCACGGTTTTCTTCAAATAAAGCTTTGACAGCTTCTAAATCGTTGTAAGGCGCAGTTAAGGTACTGCTGGTTGCAGATTTAGGTACTCCTGGGGAGTCGGGTAAACCGAGTGTAGCTACACCAGAACCGGCTTTAACCAGGAACATATCAGCGTGGCCGTGATAGCAACCTTCAAATTTAATGATTTTTTCGCGGTTGGTAAAAGCTCGCATCAACCGGAGGACGGCCATACAGGCTTCAGTTCCAGAGTTGACAAATCTTACCATTTCGATGCTAGGAACTGCATCTATTACCATTTCTGCTAAGACATTTTCTAGCACGGAGGGAGCGCCAAAGCTAGTGCCTTTTTCTAAAGCTGCGTGTAATGCGCTGATTACTTCTGGATGGGCATGGCCACAAATCGCAGGACCCCAAGTACCAACGTAGTCGATGTATTTGTTGCCGTCTACATCCCAAATATATGCTCCGTTAACACGATCAAATACTATGGGTTGTCCACCAACAGATTTAAAAGCACGCACGGGAGAACTAACGCCTCCTGGCATGAGGTTTTGAGCAGCAGTAAAGATTTCTTGTGATTTTGTGGTTTTAATTGTGGTGTTTACCAAGGTTATCTCCTATAGGTGGTAATTAAATTGAGCTTCTTTAATTAGGATAGGACTAAATGGGTAATGGGTAATTGCTAATAGCTAATGGGTAATATTTTTCCCAATCATCAATCATCAATCACCAATTACCAATTACCACTTTCTGCTAAACTCCTGTTAGCATCTGCAATTGATTAATAATTGTTAACTTACTCTAGTTTTTGTATGTCTTCTCCTGAACTACTAACGCTCCAATCTGCCATCCCTGTGGAAAAAATTCGTTACGATGACAAAGGTTTAGTACCTGCGATTATCCAAGATTATCTAGATGGTACTGTATTGATGATGGCCTGGATGAATCAGGAGTCTCTGCAAAAGACTTTGGAAACTGGAGAAACTTGGTTTTGGAGTCGTTCCCGTCAGGAGTTTTGGCATAAGGGCGCTACTTCTGGACATATTCAGAAGGTGCAAAGTATTCGTTATGATTGTGATAGTGATGCTTTACTGATTGGTGTTGAGCAGTTGGGAGATATTGCTTGTCACACTGGGGAACGCAGTTGTTTTCATCAGGTTGATGGCAAGGTTCAACCACCTCCAGCAGATATGTTATCTCAGCTTTTTCAGGTAATTTGCGATCGCCGTGATCATCCTCATGAAAATTCCTATACCTGCAAATTATTGGCTGGTGGTGATAATAAGATTTTGAAAAAGATCGGTGAGGAAAGCGCCGAGGTTGTCATGGCTTGCAAAGATGATGATGCTGAGGCGATCGCCGGAGAAGTTGCAGATTTGTTTTATCATACCCTGGTGGCTCTAGCACATCATCAAGTTGATTTAAAAGCTGTTTATCGGAAATTACAAGAACGCCGGAAATAGGGACTGGGGACACTTCGACAAGCTCAGTGCATCGCTGGGGACTGGGGACACTTCGACAAGCTCAGTGCATCGCTGGGGACTGGGGACTGGGTAAGAGTTTTTACCAATTACCAATTACCAATGACCCATTTATTAACGTAAGTTGCTAGTTCTGCAAGAAAGGCTCTCAAATCTAAGTCACACTGAGCTAAATTGTTACTAAACCTTGATATTTTTGTAATTCTTATTATTTGCAGCTATTATCCTCTTTAGTTCCACAGAATTTCCACAGGAAGTTTGCCAGTTTTCCACAGATGCTTGACGAACTAACAAAGCCTTGCTGGCTTACTGGGGATTTTATGCTTTGATGACTGAACTACATCACCAACTGAGTTTTTATTAAATTAAGTAACAAAAATATAGCTCTAGCCCTGATTATTTCGTGAGTATTTATTTTTTAACTACCGATTTTTAACATTTCGCAGCATTGACAAACCCACCCCCTCTGAGCGGACAATGATTCGGCTTGCTTTTTTATTCCGTTCCGACATGAGCATCAATTTTGCACAGTGAACTCAGGTATGAGTGGGGATTTTATGGCTGGTGACAATACTTGACCAATAATTCCTTGATGGTATGCCCCTGATTTATTTGTGGGTCGATCCAAAATCCAAAATTCGGATAAATGCAAGCAAAATTTCTTGATAGACCGTATAGAAGGGAAATCTTATGAACACAACAGTTAGTATCTTTACAGTGATTCCCGAAGCACTCCACGAATCCCTCAAAAACTATTTAGAAACCCATCCTGAGTGGGATCAAAACCGAGTATTAACTGCGGCGTTATCGTTGTTTTTGCTGCAAAATGGAGAGAGCGATCGCTATGCTGCTCGTATTTATTTAGAAACTTTGTTTCATCAAGAACAAAAATTTCTTTGATCCAACTCTTGAAACTATTCCCTGTTCCCTGTCTCTAAGAAAAGACTTTTTCAGCAAACCCTAAGTATTAGCACTGTGAGAGGTTGGTGATAGGGTGATAGGGTGATGTAATACAGCAGACACCCTACACGCAATACCCTTAGAGTTATTCGTTTTGTGGATTGGTAGTAGATTCAAATTTGTAACCTACACCACGTACGGTCTGAATTAATGCTGGTTGACTAGCATCAATTTCAATTTTCTTGCGAATTTGACCGATGTGAACATCGACAACTCGCGGATCTCCTACATATTCATAGTCCCAAACCTCTTGTATAAGTTCTGATCGCCGCCAAACTCGACCTGGATGACTGGCTAAAAAATGCAATAAATCAAACTCTAAAGCGGTCAAGGGTACTGGTTCGTCATTAAGTGTTACTTCTCTCCGCACCGGGTCAATCATGAGTTTGTCAAAAATAAGGCGTTTTTGTTCTGCGGTGGTAACAACCCGCTGTCGCCTCAAAATTGCTGCTACTCTGACCTCTAGCTCTCCCAGTCCAAAGGGTTTGGTGAGATAGTCATCAGCACCTTTGGAAAAACCGCGAATTTTGTCAGTTTCATCTGTGCGACTGGTGAGCATAAGGACAAAAACGCCATTTCGGCTTTGCATCTCTTGGCACAGGTTAAAACCAATCGTATCTGGTAGGTTTACATCTAGAATTACCAAGTCTGGGTTAAATTGCTCAAATAAGGTGAGGGCAGTCTTACCATCTTCGGCAGCTTCTACTTGATAATTCTGTTGGATCAAAAAGCGTTGAATTAAATTCCGAACGGCAGGGTCGTCATCAACTACAAGAATCTTGGCAGGAGCCATGACCATTACTTTGCACAAAAATTCATTATGATTAACAGAGATATTACGTAAAAACGCATTTTCCCCTTTGGCTGTACTGAAAAATCTACAAGGAGTAGATACGAGTATCCTGATTGTTCCAATAAACTGTGATGACAATTATGAAAGATGTAGACACTAATTTTACGAGTATCAGGTCTGCATTTCAGAATATGTACTATATCTACCGTATGGTTTTCTTGACCCTATTTGTAGCTTTCTGTTTCAGTTTGCATAGTGTGTACTTAGCTTAGTGAAACAGCAATTTCAAACGATTTCATTTTAAATCAATATGCGATTTTATATCATTAATCAATATGGTTATCAGAAAATAGGTTGAAAACCTTTGATGGATGTCTGTGATGGCAATATGTTAAAGTAAATATGGTTTAAATTCTTGAGTCGAATAAACTCAGCTGTGCTAATATCCTGATTATGAGGATAAAAATCGGCCGAAAGCACTGTTTCGATTATCATAGAACTTAAGGTTGTTTTTTCTTCAACAAAAGACTGCTGCTGACTAGGCCTGAAGTAACACACTGCCATGAGCGATCAAAATCCCTACCAAAAACTTGGGGTATCAGAAGATGCTAGTTTTGATGAAGTTCAGGACGCTCGCAATCGCCTGTTGGAGCAACATGGTGGTGATAGCAAGGGTCGGGAATTAATTGAAGCAGCTTATGATGCGATTCTAATGGATCGCTTACGAATGCGCCAAGAAGGTAAAATTAAAGTACCAGAGCGTATCCGCTTTCCAGAAATGCGAGTTCCATCTCCACAAAAAGAAAGTCCGGTTACTCGTGATCAGTCACCTGCATGGCTGCAACGAATATTGGATCAACCGAGTCTATCAGATGTACTCGCACCAGGAGCTTGGTTCCTGGGTTTAAGTGCTATTAGTTTATTTGTTCCTGCTGCCAGTGATCAGGTTTTGCAACTGGGATTGGTGGTTGGGGTTGGAGTCAGTATTTATTTTCTCAACCGCAAGGAAAATAAATTTGGTCGAGCAGTTTTGTTTACCCTGGCAAGTCTTATTATTGGCTTAATAGCTGGGGGATTGATTGCAGTACCTGTATTACAGCAACTAGCTTTGATCAATATTACAGCAAATCAGTTTTCTACGGTTCTGACGTTTATTTTAATGTGGTTAATTAGCAGCTTTCTGCGTTGATAAGGCAAGAGGCAAGAGGCGAGAGGCAAGAGGCAAGAAAAAATAAATTAATTCTCAACTCCTGACCCTTTGATCTCCTGACTCCTGCTATATATTTTACCCTATAGGATAAACTAATTCTCTAACACTGGTGGCTGAATCTTGTTGTAATGCCACAGATGCGATCGCTTGGGCTTCTGAGATGGTTAAGTGGGCAATAGCTTGTTTTAATGATGCTATAGCTTGGGGATTGACACTTAATTCATCTAATCCCAAACCTAATAAAATGGGTGCTACTAAGGTTTCTGCGGCCACTTCTCCACATAACCCCACCCAAATATTAGCAGCATGGGCAGCTTGTACTGTTTGCTGAATCATACGTAATACCGCAGGTTGCAAAGCATTGGCTAAAGTTGCTACTTTGGGATTAGTGCGATCGCCTGCCATCACATACTGACTTAAATCATTTGTACCTATACTAAAAAAGTCCACTTCCTGAGCTAACTGATCAGCTATAGCTACTGCTGCGGGTGTCTCTATCATCATTCCTACTGCCATTTTTTCATCAAAAGCTATTCCCTCTGCTCGCAGTTCTGCCTGCACTTCGGTTAAAATTGCTTTAGCGGCTCGTAATTCTGTTAAAATGGCAATCATTGGCCACATAATTTTGATATTATTACCGTAACTGGCGCGTAAAATTGCCCTTAATTGAGTTTTCAAGAATTGAGGATTTTCTAAACAGAAACGTATTCCCCGCACACCTAAGAAGGGGTTGGTTTCTTCACTCAAGGAACTCAGATAAGGAAGTGGTTTATCTCCACCTACATCCAGGGTACGAATAATTAAGGGACGCTGGTCTAAAACCTGAGCTATAGCCTGATAAACTTCTAATTGTTCCTCTTCTGTGGGTGCTTTTGTCTTTTCCAGATACAAGAACTCTGTACGCAGTAAACCCACACCTTCTGCACCATGACTGACAGAGGTTTTGGCATCGGCAATACTACCAATATTAGCAAAAATTTGTATTCTCCGACCATCACGGGTAATTGCCGGCTGATGTGCTTTAGCTTTCGCTTCGGCTTGGGCAGTTTGCCATGTTTGACGTTTGGCTTCTAGGGCTGTTAATGTTTCTGCTGGTGGTGCTACCCAAACTTTGCCGCTTTCGCCATCAATTGCCATCAAAGTGCCACTTTCTAAGGTTAACACTTGAGGAGCTACACCCACAACCGCTGGAATGCCTAATGTGCGGGCAATAATAGCACTATGGGAAGTTGCACTCCCAGAAGTCATACAAATGCCCATTACCTTAGCTGGATCGAGTTTAGCGGTATCTGAAGGACTTAAATCTGTACCGACAATAATTGATGGTTCTGTGATGTGCAAGTCAGTGGGCAGACTACCAAGTAAAATTCTTAACACCCTACGCCCGACATCAACTACATCGTCTACTCGTTCTTGTAAATAAGCATCTTCTAGTTTACGGTAAGATTTTGCTACTTCATCGACTACAGCTTGCCAAGCTACTTCTGCATTAAGGCGTTTTTCCACAATATGTTGACGTGCGGCTTCTAGCATGACTGGATCTGCTAAAAATAACAGATGGGCATCAAAAATAGCCGCTTCCGCATCACCAATTTGTATTGATGTATGGGAAAGTAAAGAAGCAATTTCCTGTTTAGCTATTTGGATAGCAGATTGTAATCTATGCCACTCGATTTCAACGTTTTCTATGTGATATTCTGTAATTGGGATGGTGACAGATTGATAATAAATTAATGGGGCGATCGCTATTCCAGAAGAAGCAGCAATTCCTATGAGTTCTCCTTCCGTTGGTGATGTAACTTCCTCACGGGGGGCTGGTATTGCGATAATGCTATCATCTTCACCAAAGTTGTTAATAATCAATCCTTGTAAAGCTCTTAGCGCCTCTTGGGCATCCGTACCAGTGGCAGTTATCAGCAATTCATGTCCTTGACGTACTCCCAAAGTAGCAACTTGGTTAATACTGTCACCTCTGACCGCTTCTGTATTTCTAGTTAAATTTTGTACTTTAATTTGGGATTTAAACCGGGATGCCGTGGCTACAAACTGAGCAGCAGGACGAGCGTGTAAACCTAAGCGGTTAGTAATTTTGAGGCGAATTTCCTGGGTTGGAATTGCTGCTGTATTACCAGTTGGTGTACTGAAGTCTGATAATGGACTGGTGACTAAATTTAACTGAGTTGCTTTTGCTATTAATGCCCCTTGTGCTTCCGTGATCACTTGCTGGATGTTGTTGCCAGCAGCAGCAGCAACAACAGCAGCAATAGCGCCTTCTACTAATGGGGCTGCACATAAATATATTTTTTCTCGCTGTTCTGGGGGTAGAAACTCCAGAGCCATTTCCGCACTCATTAAAGCACTACCCAAATCCATCAGCACGAGAACACCATCATCTGAGAATACAGAGGCGATCGCTTCATAAACCTTGATCGCATCTGTACCTAGTGGGTGTTCTGGATCATCAACACCTGCAGCTACAGCGAGGGGAATTTTTCCTTGAACCATCTGTGCAGCTAGTTCCTGTACTCCCAGAGCCAATTGTTTACTGTGCGAAACAATAACAATACCAACCACTGTAATACCTTAGCCAGTTACCCATCCTATTATGAATTGTGAAATTGGAAAGACTGTATTTATTTAGGTTCTATTTAGGTTTGAGAGGAAAAAATTAATATTTCGTAACATTTTGCTAACTTGAAGATTTGAAAATATTTGATTATTCCTCAGAAGTTTGAGATTGTATTTGTGCTAATGCTATTTTAGCAGCTTTGCTGATTGTTTTATTTTTATCCGTTGAAGTAGAAAGCATTTCAACAGTTATAAAGTATGACCCAAGTAACAACAGATTGTACACCAAAACAGTTCAAATTCGAAAGAGAAAAAACCCGCCCAGTAGTAGTAAATTTCCAGGGTGGCAAAGTAACATTAGATGCAGGACTAAGTTTAATTGCTGAGATAGACAGAAAACTGCAAATCACATCAAGACTAGCAAAATGTGGCGTTGCTGAATCATGGGATGATTTCGCCCAATTTAGAACGAATTTTCAACGGTTTCAAACGCCAATTCATCCCGCATTTATGCAACGCGCTTGAAACTTACAGTAGTTGGATCTGATCAAAGTGTTCTACCCAGGGAAACCCTTGTGGATTGGTAGTTGCATTTCCAGGTCGCAGGGAAAAACAAGTTTGTAGCCCGGCAGTCTGGGCAGCCTGCAACTCCTCCACCACATCAGAAACAAACAAAACTTGACTAGGAGTCTCCCCTAATTCAGCTACAATAGTTTGATAACTTTTTGTAACTCGCTTTGCACCTACCTGAGTGTCAAAATAGCCGTGAATCCAAGGAGTTAAATCTCCCTCTTGACTGTGGCGAAAAATCAGAACTTGCGCCTGTACACTGCCAGAAGAAAAAATAAATACCCGCTTACCACCTTGATGCCAAACCTCTAGGGCGTGAGGAACATCGGCAAAAACCTGGGATTGCAGACTACCCGATTGATAGCCCTGATCCCAAATCTTACCCTGGAGGGACTTGAGACCTGTGGATTTGCGATCACAGTCCATAAGTGCCAAAAGATAGGGGATCGCACTCCTGGGGTCTGACGGCGACCAGGGATCTAGCCCCAGGGACTGCTCTTGTGCAAATTCTTGAGATAACTTATATAGATCCGCTTGTACATCTGGATCTAGAGCATGAGTAGCTAGGAAGGTTTCTAGGTGCTGTCGGGCAAAGGGAAATAGAACTCCAAACACATAGGAAACTGGTGTTGTTGTTCCCTCAATGTCCAGCAGGATACTCGTAATATTTCTAAAGGTAACCGTCATAAACTTTCTCAGAATCGCATTAGTAAAATTTGCACCGCGAATATCGGCCTTAATAAAGTCTGCACCTGTAAGGTTTTGACCACTAAAGTCATGATCTTGAAGATTTTTACCTGCAAAGTTAATCAACATCATTAATCAGTAATCAGTAAACCAAAAAGTTTTTCTCCGAAGAGCGATCGCTAAGTATTGTGCAGTGGATAGTAACTTAAAACAGAGAGATAGGCAACCGTATATATTAAAAATACTTATACACTACTAATTAACAAAAAAAAGATACTAACCGGAAGGAATAAAAATACCATCAACCACTTGATATTTACGCTCAATAGCTTGAGATAAAAAGGCTAACATCTGTTTGAGTGTAAAAAGTGTACGATAAATTAATCGGCTACCTTTCATCTTTCGACTAATTTTGAGCCATAGAAGATTAACCCAAATATTAACTAGAAGAAAGGATATACCAACAAATAATAACCTCAATACTGGATTTTTATTATTGGTTCATTCCTCCGTTGTAGGCTGACCATAGTAGCAGATTAAATTTAAATCACTAGCTATTTTTAGAGAATTGTTTTTTAACCCCAGAGGGATTCGGCTTTTTAATGCTTGATTTATTTGTGTTTCTAATTCACAGAAATTATCAATTTTTTTCAGATGGTATCTAATATCATTTGCTGTCGGTACATTTTTTAACTTTTTCGCTGTGTTCTCAATGCTATCCCCACTACTTGCTGCTTTTACTAAAATTTCAAATAACGTTTGTTGGTCAAATCCACCTTGAGTTTTAATTGAGAAGTTCTCTGCTAAACATTCAAGAACTTCTTCCAGGGTTTCCGAATCCGTTAAAGCCAAATGTTCTGATGGAAAAATCAATTAATTTCAACCAATATGTGACACACTACTTTCATTATCTCATCTTTGGATAACCCTGATAGCACTATAAGCATTATTTATGTTTAATGTACTTTATCTGACAACATATACGTGGATAGCCATTAGCGATCGCTCTTCGGAGAAAAACTTTTTGGTTTACTGATTCTGGTCATAGAGATTCCCAAGGAAAATTTTCCCATCTGTACACAACCGCTAGGCAGGGTTGCTACCATAAGTAAAGGTTAAGGAATAAATCAAATCATATCTAAAATGTCAACAGCTTTAATTACCGGTGGGTCAGGTGGAATAGGAAAAGCTTTTGCCGAGGGACTTGCTGCACGTAAAACTAATCTTGTTCTTGTTTCTCGTTCAGAGGAAAAACTTAACCAAATAGCCGAAAAATTAGAACAACAACATCAAGTAAAAGTCGAAGTTATACCCAAAGATTTGACAGAAACTAATGCTACTAATGAGGTTTTTGATTTTATTAAAAACAAAGAAATAACAATTGATTTGTTAGTTAACAATGCTGGTTTTGGTGACTATGGAGATTTTGCCGAAAGAGATGGAGAACGGCAACAAAAAATTATTCAATTAAATATTATGGCATTGGTAGATTTAACTCACAAATTTCTACCTTTAATGCGTCAACGTCGTTCTGGTAGCATTATTAATGTATCCTCAATTGCTGGTTTTCAACCAATGCCTTATATTTCTGTTTATGGGGCAACTAAGGCATTTGTTATGAGTTTTAGTGAAGCTTTATGGGCTGAAAATAAAGATTATGGAGTGAAGGTTTTAGTAGTTTGTCCAGGTCCTACAGAAACAGATTTTTTCATTGAAGCTCAGTTTCCTGAAACTTTAGCCAGTGCAAATAATAAACTAGCTACTCCTGAAGAAGTTGTTAAAGATGCTTTACAAGGTTTAGAAAAAGGTGATTTAAATGTAGTTAGCGGTGGTTTAGCAAATAAAATCATTGTCAATATGCACCGCTTTTTACCAAGAGAATCTTTGGTAAGTGCAATAGCTAAACAGTTTAAACATGGGTAATTGGTAATTGGTAATTGGTAATTAGGTTATTCATATTCCCTATTCCCTCTTTGCTGTCACCTGTCACCTGTCACCTCATCCTACATATATCTGGTTAATTGTACGCGGTAACGTTCTTTTTTAGTCACGGCAATTTCGCCAACTTCTAAACGTCCTTTACCGCGAATTGCTATTAAATCTCCGGTTTTGACTTGCGAACTCGCTTGAGTAATTTCTTTCCAATTTACCCGCACATCACCAGAGTCAATTAAATCAACCATTTTATTACGAGACATCCCAAAACCAGCAGAGGCGATCGCATCTAATCTTAATGAAGCTTCTACTGTGGTTAATTCTTTCTTTTTCGGTTCTCTAATTTTTAATTCATTAATATCAATAGGTTGAGTTTTCACAGGAACAGAACGCACCTGTTTTAAATTCATTTCCAGAAATTCTACCAGTTCAGGAACTACAATTGCTTGCGCTCCTCTTTCCCCCAAAATAATAATATCTCCGGTTTTTTCCCTGACAATTCCTGTACCCAACATTGCTCCTAAAAAATCACGATGGGTAGCAGTATCAAACAGGAAATTACCAGCAATTTCTAAAGCAGTAATAACAACTTGAGATGAATCTAAAGGCAGTTCAGAACGAGCGATCGCCACTCGTTGACGTTCAGCTTGGGGATATCCACCCCAGGCTACTAAATGCACCTCTGTTAACCGACTAAAAACCCGTTGAATTTCTGCTAACTCCGGCGGAGATAAAAAATCCGTTACAACAACTTCCCAAGTCTTTATAGCCTGTTCTGCTTGGTCAATTACACGGGCGATACTATCGCGGTTTTCAACACCTTTTAAAAGTTCTTCTCTTGGTAACATGGTGATTGGTGATTGGTGATTGGTGATTGGTGATTGGTGACTGGTGACTGGTGACTGGTGATTGGGAAAAATTACGAATTATGAATTACCCATTACCAATTACCAATTACCTATTACCTATTACCCATTTTCTGCATAACCTTGGATATTTTCGGGGTCATACTGCCGTAAAATGCGGTTTGCTTGGCGAGTCAGAGTTTCTGAACCTTGAACCACAATTAAATATTTACCAGCATCCAAACGGTTACGGTAGGGTAAAGCATCACCACTACCAAAAACCAAACCCACACCACCACCAACAAAGACGCTACCCATAGCACCGCTACCAGCACCCAGTAACCCACCGATAACATGATTACCGATTTCACCAGCCCAAGCAAAGGTGTTTAAACCAGTGATGAGACTGAAGGTAAAACCAGCAAAAAAGCCGAATGGTATTAACCAGAATGCCATCAATCGTACTTGTTTTTTCGCTTCTTCTTTGGGGTCTATTAAACCAAACTCATCAGCGGTTTTGTATCCTCTACCCAGGATAGTGCTATTTATCCCTTCTTTTTCTAAGCCTAAGTAAGCAGATTCAGCTTGGATACGGTCTGGTAATACGGCTACAAGGTAATTCATTGGTCTAAAAAAGTTATATAAAACAGGGTTTCTTTAATTACAGCAGGAGTCGTAGGGGCGAAGCATTCGGAAAATAGCTTTTTCATAAAATTGATAATTGGTCGCCCGAATGCTTCGCCCGTACAGAAGTCAGGAGTAAAACTCTCTTTCTGTCTAGGTTTCAAGTTAGATTCTGTACCTGATTGATCTGCAATCTGCTGTATCTTTAATCAACAGAATATCAGCACTGCTTCAACGACAGACTCAGCACTTATGAATTTCTCGTAGGGGTTTAGCATTGCTAAACCCCTATGCCCTATTTGTATCATGATTTTAAAGAATCTAAAGGTTCACAGAAATTATTTACACCTTGCTTGAGGACATATATCAAAACTGGTGTTGCCAAAATTTTGGGAAACTCAGGAATACTTCTCAGGTTTGACATCATCCCAGAAATTGAACCATTTAATAAATTATCTCTATATTCTTGTTCGCAGATAACAGCACGCCATTTTTTTGCTAAAGCGTCTAACCATTCGGAATTTGTTCTACCAGGTTCTTGTCCCGCTTTAATAGCCAGGGTCATGGCTGCATCTTCTAAGTCTCCCTCACAGTCTTCTATCAAGTCTAATGCTTCCATTGCTTGAATATCATCTGCTAATTGAGAGCGAAATTGGGCTATTTCTTGTGATGTGATTTTAGTCATAAAAGGAGATCAAGGAGTCAGGAGTCGTAGAGGCGAAGCATTCGGAAAATAGGCTTTTCATAAAATTGATAATTGGTCGCCCGAATGCTTCGCCCGTACAGGAGTCAAGAGTCAGGATAGAGCTAGTCCTAATCTGACTATTTGATAGACAAAACTATACTTATGTTGACAAGCATTGACATAAGTGAGTTAAGAAAATCGCCCACTTGATATATAATCCTACGATATCAAGTATTGAATTAAGACTATTGCCAACGCGAAAACCAAGCAATGATAGCGGTAGTCTTTCTTGTAAATCTTAACTTGAGAAATATCGCGTCTGGCTAAGGCGTGCAAGTCTACTGAGGGATAACCGCTCCCATGCTCCCGTTGAAGTAGAAAGTAAAGTCTAGCTTTGTCTAGGTTTTATATAGCAGAAGAAAGAAACATATTTATTCCCAATCACCAGTCCCCAATCACCAATCACCTGTAACAAATATAGCGTTTTTCACTAAAAAGCCTCATTTTACAGTCTAATAACTGGCAATGAGGCCTTTTGGGGTTTGTAAACAATTTTTATAGCCGGAGACAGAGTAGTTAGGACATCAATTAATCACGAAACTCTTACTACAAAAGGGTTTTACTCCTGACTCCTGACTCCTGACTCCTGCTATATTTGTTTACTTATTAAAAGCTCTGGAGGTGACGAAGCGTTGTAACTCTGTCAAAGCACGATTGTAATCCAAAATGGCGCGAATGCGATTACCTTCGGATCTGGTGAGTTCATTTTCTGCGTTAATGACATCGGTTTGAGTGCCTACACCAGCTTGAAAACGCAAACGCGCTAATCTGAGGGACTCTTTAGCTTGCTCAAGAGCCGCATTAGCAGTTTGTACGTTTTCCAAGTTAGCAAGCTGGGTAGAATAAGCTTGTTCTACTTGAAAGCGGATTTCGTTGCGTTGTTGTGCAAATCGAGTTTCCTCAATTGCCATGTTAGCTTTAGCCCGGGCTGCTCTTGCTCTTGCTGCGCCACCATCATATAAATTCAAAGTGGCTCGCACTCCCACAGAATAGCCGTCACTGACATTGACATCATCATTAAAAACATCTAGCAAGTCATAGCTGGCAACTAAACTAATTTGTGGTCCCAAAGATGCTAAAGCTTGCTTTCTTTGTGCTTCACTAATATTGCGTCGTGCCAACTGCTGTTGTAGTTCTGGACGGTTTTGATAAGCCAAGACAATGCTATCTTCTAAGCTTCTTTCCCACAGACCAGCTAATTGTACAGGATCAGCCGCACTAATATTTGCGGACTGGGGCAGATTTAAACGCACCGCTAACCGTCGCCGAGCAATGATTTGCTGAGACAGAGCATTAGTTAACTCTTGTTGAGCATTGGCTAAATTCACCTGCGATCGCAATACATCGAATCTTGTACCCACTCCAGCCCGTTCTAAAGCCAAAGCATCTCGCAAACTAGCCTGAGAGTTTTCGACTGCTGATCGAGAAATCCGCACATTTTCATCTGCTCGTTGCAAACTATAGTAATCTGTGGCTATATTTAAGCGTATTTCTTCAGATTGCCTTTCTATATCTAATTCCTGAAAACGCACCTGTTCCTCAGCTTCTTTAATCGCTGCGTTCCGTCTCCCAGATGTGTAAAGGTCATATCTCAGTTGCGCTTGACTATCGAATGCGGTATTAGCTTCAGCGTCAGATGCATTAGGATTTAACCTCTGTGCTTGTTTAGCTGCCAGTGTGCTGTTAGTGCTACGGCTGTTAGTGACATTACCACTCAAACTGACAGTGGGCAATAAAGCAGCTTGAGCTTCTTTGAGAGCAGCTTTACTGCTTTCCAACTGCAAAACAGCTACCTGTAATTCATTACTATTACGCTTTGCCAGTTCTAGAGCCTGTTCTAAGGTAATCGGCTGAGTTTCCTGAAGTTTTACTTCCTCTGGATTCGTAGGAAAGAGCAGGGGATTAGAACTGGGACTCAGGTTTTCCAGTGTTGTCTCCGTAGAACCTGTAGGAGTAGGTGTTACATTTTGTGTATTCTGAGCAGGTAGCTCTGTATTTGGAGTTCCTGATTCAGTAGGAACATTTACCTGGGCTACCTTTTGACTATCCTTATCTACATTTTTTTGTAAACAACTACTTGTGGACAGGAGCAAAGCTGCTTGGCTTTTCTGTTCTGCCTGTAAACACTTATTTAGTGCTGTTAACTGTGATACTTTTGTCACAGAAACTGGTAAAACAGTTTTCAGGCTTTTTACTGCTGGCACATTGGTATTATTAGCAGCAGTAATTTCTGTCACACTCTGATTCACCATAGCTGGAAAACTGAGTTGACTAAAATCAAGATTAGGTAAAAAGGCTGGAGAATTGTCAACCGCATTAATAGGCAGTTGCCTATTGATGTCCACAACGGAGGTTTTGACATCGGTTGCAGCCAAGACACTAGGAGAAGACACCAGCTTTACCTCATCAACTTTGATAGTTCCAGCCCAAGCTGATTGAGTTGTTAATACTGCTGCTGTTACACCAGGTAAGAAACTATGAAATAATATTTGCTGTCTTTTCACCGCATCCCCTCACACGAAAAACCATTTAGCGGCAGAAAACTTGTCTTCTCACAGAATATAACATGATGCTAAATGAAGCAAATAATATACTATATACCGAATTTAGCTTCTTTCGGGATTTAGCAGTTTACTTGTCTTCAAAACGTTTAACAATGCGAGAAAGTTCCGCCTTTTCGTCTATGCTAACGCGGCTAGGCGCTCCACTGACAATTCTCTCGTAATTACGGAAGGAATCTTTAATATTAGGTCCATCAGCCGTAATATTGTACTCCCTAATCCCTTTATCGTGCCACGAACCCCGCATTTTAAAGACGTTTATTGCCCGTGACATTTCTCCATGAATTTCTACGTACTGCAACATAATAATTGTGTCAGTGATGGTAGAAATATGAGAATCTGTAATGGAATGTGATCCCATAAATTGGTCACTGGTATTGGTAAAGAAGCCTGTAATTTCTTCTTGTTTGGCATAACCTGTTACCCCAATTACAAATTGGCGAAAAGCATTATTACTTACGCCTCTAGCTAATGCGGAAAGGGAGTCAATAGCAATGCGGGCTGGTTTAAAATCGGCAATTTCTGATTTAATAATTTGTAAGTGATCTTCTAACCCTGTGGATTCGGGATAGGTACAAATTATTTTTAATAAACCTTGGTGTTCTAATTCCTCAAAGTCAATTCCCCAAGAATAAGCATTTCGAGACAGTTGAGCGCGGGATTCTTCATAAGCAAATAATATTGCTCGTTCACCGCTGACACAACCATCTTGAATAAATTTGCTGACTAAGAGAGTTTTACCAGTACCTGTAGCTCCTGTGGCTAAAATAATCGAATCTTTAAAGAAACCACCACCACACATTTCATCTAGGGTGCTAACTCCTGAAGATACACGGACATTTGAGGACCTTTGTGTTAAACGCATTGCTCCCAAGGGGAAGATGTTAACTCCAGCATTAGTAATTGTGAATGGATATTCACCTTTCATGTGGGTTGTACCGCGCAATTTGAGAATTTCTATGGTGCGGCGGCGGCGTTCTCCTTCTAAAACGTTGCGAACAATTACCACGTTGTCAGACACAAATTCTTCTACCCCAAAGGAAGCTACAGGTCCATATTCTTCTCCTCGTTCTGTGGTAATGATTGTGGTGACGTATAATTGTTTAAGACGCGCTACGAGGCGGAATATCTCGCGCCGCACTACTCCCACTGCTTCATATTGTTGGAAGACTGCGGTAATGGAGTCGATTGAAACACGATGGGCTTTGTATTTACGAATCGCATATTGTAATCGCTCAATTAAGGCGGAAAGGTCAAAGTTACCCACAATATCTTGCCCTTCGGGATCGGGGGAAGCGTCGAGAATAAACAGTTTGCCTTCTTCAATTAGTTTTTGTAAGTTCCAGCCAAAAATATGGGCATTTTTAATAATGTCGCTAGGTGATTCTTCAAAGGTAACAAATACTCCTGGTTCATCAAAGTAGGTGATACCATTATAAAGAAATTGCAGGGATAATAAGGTTTTCCCAGTACCAGATGTACCGCTGACTAAGGTTGTTCTGCCCACTGGTAAACCGCCATGACTAATATCGTCAAAGCCCTCAATCATGGTGCGAATTTTCTCTACACCACCACTTGCTGGTTTTTGTTGTTCTTGTTGCTCTTGGTCACTCATTGTTGATTATATAGGTCTTTAACCCGATTTTTTAAATTCCTAAAGTCTGTACAGAGTTTTTATGAAAAAATGTTCTTTACTAGGGTCAAGAGTTTTAAAAAGCTGAATACTGACTGCTGAATACTGACTGCTGAATGCTGACTGCTATATGTTACTGTTGCCAGTCTTCTTCATTTAATTCTTCATAAAGTAAGTCTAAACCGATTAAAACTCTTTCTCTGTCTGAAAGATCACCTATGATTTTGCGAACGGGAGGCGGCAAAATCTTTGATAATGTCGGTGTGGCTAAAATTTTGTCTTCTTCTGCCAATTGTGGGTTTTTGAGAACATCAATTACTTTTAGGGCATAAACTCCTTGAAACTCCTGTTCTAAGATGTTCTTCAGTGTGTTTAATGCTCGCACGGAGTTGGGTGTGTTCCCTGCGACATATAGCTTGAGAACATAGGTTTTTTTGGCTTTATTCATAAATGTACAGTTTAGATATGAGAATAGGAATACAAAATAGGCTGACGCATTTGTTGAAACTAATAACAGATGCCTGTTGCAATAGGATTAATCTGAAAAAATTTAAAAATCAATCCTGTCAATTTTTGATTCTTTAACTCATGAGTCACAATCCAAGATAGCATGAATTTATCTCAGTTCATTTTAGACATAGAACATCTATATACTTCACACAAATGTGCCAGAATATCTATCAAGGTCAGCCTGTAATCTAGTAATGTTTCATCGCTCCTGCCTTCTAATTTTAGCTGTTTGGAAAATTCGTCAATCAGTTCTACATGAATTTCTATAATTTGTGGCACAGGAATATTAGCATAAAATAAGGTGTTGATGAATTTATCAATTGCAGTTTTGAGAGTTGTGTCTGTGATAAAATAATTGATGAGAATTTTCCGGTAATCAGATTTGAGGTTCGCTAATAGTTCCTGCTTTTCCGATGGACTCATTTCTTGAAACCATTGCTGGCCTTTCTGTTCATTACACGCCAATACATGATTATTCTTATTAAGATGCTTTCCTGATAGATTGTTATTTAACTGCATCCTATTGTGTAAAAATTGTCCGTTGATAGGAGTGGTAGCAGTCAGCGGCAACCCAAAGAATTGAGAAAAAATCTCATCAATCAAATTCCTGCACTGCCCGATTAAACCAGCTTGGGTATTTGCCGTATCAGCATTATATAAATATTTCTTAAGAATTGCTGGACAAATCAATAATATAGGTAATAACATTTATTGTTTATATATATTGTTTATATATGATGAACGCTGAGAGTGTCGCTTCAGTGCTGATTGAGTTTGATAAAAACTTTTCAGTAAAATCAGGGTAAAGAACGCCTTTTGTCAAAAATTATTGAGAAATTACCAATTCCTAACTGGTTTTGTCCCTCAGTGATATAACTTGGTAGGTAATCGGTGAAGCGTTCAACAGAGAATGTGTGGTAGCTAATCTGATGATCTATAAATGTCTATCTATCGGCATATAGATTTTTCCATTGTACTCCTTGATAAGATGCATAAACAAATTTAAAGTATGGTTTCATTTTAAATCATTATAATTCCTCAAGGTTCTAAAAGAATCTTTGGAGCGATAATTGTTTTAGCTGTAACTATCGATCAGGAGTTTCCATACCAGTAAGATGCTGGTTGTTTACTCATTCACAAGAGTGGCACATTCAAGTATAACTGCTCTGGGAATGATGAAATTCGGAAATTGCCGATCAAAGTGAGTGAATCGCTGGGATAGATTTACAGTAGTATCTCTAGGAAAGATTTTATGCGTCTTTTAGGAGGATATGGCTTCAGGCCTGAAAAATATCAGCACTTTGGCAGATGTTGATGCCAGAGGCAATTACAGGAAGAAAGATCCCCTAAGCCTTATGTTAATGCTACAGTACCCGCTTTATGACTTTCTAGCAACCGTACCCAGTTGCTCCCAAACAAGCACTCTGGCAGTGGTGCTGGAGATTTTGGAGAAAGAACAGTGCGATCGCTTGGTAGTGGTAAATCAACAACAAAGTCCCATAGGATTATTGTATTCTGCCCGTTTAATCCCAAAATTATTAACAGCAGCCAGTGGTGAAACGTTTTTAAATCTACAGCAATCAATTTCCACTTTGAGTCCTAGTCTGATTTCGCCCATCAAAACCATACCAGCTTCTGAACCACTGGATAAATTAAGTTTGTTTTTACGTCACCAACAAAACCAAAAAAATAAAAATTTAGATTGGGCATTGATTGATGCAGATGGTAAATTTTTAGGTCTGCTAGATAACCTACGCCTACTCAGCTTTTTAGCTAAAAATAAAGTTACAATTGCCTCTAAAGTTGCTGGGACGACGGAAAATAATACTAGAAGAAAAAATCGCTCTTATAAGCAGAATCAACATCAATCACCGAGATATAACGCTTTAGTGCAGTTATTGGAAAGACTGCCTTGGCCTTTAATGTTGCAAACAAGCACCGGTGAAGTTTTAACACAAAATCCTGCTTGGTGGCAACAATTAGGAGTTTTGAAAGATCCAGAAGGAATTAGGCTACAAGTAGAAACTATCCTATCTCCTGTCAGGCGTGAAGACCCAGAATATATCCATCGACAAACATTCAAGGCTTATTCTGATATTAACAAGGGTGCAAGTGAAGATGCTGTGACGCTGATGCCAGAAGCCAGAGGTCATAACTTGCATACAAGCAGTCAAGCACCTCACTCCACATCGGTTTTAGCAATGATGCAGGAGCAGCAAGGAAAAGCAAATGTTACATCCAGTCATTGCTATTTGGATGCTCAACAAGGTACTTGTACTTGTGTTGTTCAGGTGCAAAATGGTCAAGAGCAAATTTGGCAGTTTGCTAAAATCCTCCTGGATAGTCCTGAATTAAAAGTTGGGGGTAGTGATGCAGAAGTTGTCAACTCAACTAATAATTCAGCAAATTTCACTGATAATCTGTGGTTGGTTTTAGCTACGGATGTGACCGAACAACAACAACTTTTTAAAGAATTGGCAGCTAAAAATGCTGATTTAATTCAACTTAATCGGTTGAAAGATGAGTTTCTAGCTTGTATTAGCCATGAATTAAAAACGCCCTTGACAGCAGTTTTAGGCTTGTCAAGATTACTGGCAGATCAACAATTAGGAGAACTGAACGAAAGACAAGCACGTTATGCGGGTTTGATTCATCAAAGTGGCCGTCATTTGATGAGTGTGGTCAATGACATTTTAGATTTGACGCGGATGGAAACGGGACAGATGGAACTGACTCCATCGCTGGTACAGATTCGGGAAGTGTGCGATCGCGCTTTATCAGAAGCCAGAACACTTCACAGTCAACCGAGCAAAAGCACCGATTTTTCAAATGATCACCAATTCAGCCTGACCATTGAACCTGGTTTAAAGGAGATGGTAGCAGATGAATTACGCTTGCGGCAAATGCTGGTACACTTACTTTCCAACGCCTTTAAATTCACTGAAACCACTGGGAAACTGGGGTTGCGGGTAAATCGCTGGGAAGGATGGATTGCTTTTACAGTGTGGGATACAGGTATTGGTATTCCTGAACATCAACAACATTTAATCTTTCAAAAATTCCAACAGTTAGAAAATCCCCTAACTCGCCAATTTGAAGGCACTGGTTTAGGGTTAGTATTAACAAGGGCTTTAGCTCGATTACATGGTGGAGATGTGAGCTTTTTGTCTCGTGAAGGTAAAGGTAGCCAGTTTACATTGTTATTACCTCCTTCTCCTCCCAAAACCAGTTTTTCTGAATCAGAGGGGGGAAATTTAGAAGTACATCAACCTATTTCTTCTCAAAGGTTAATATTAGTAGTTGAGGCAGTAGCGCGATATATTGAAGACCTGACCCAAAATCTCAAAGGTTTAGGTTATCGGGTGGTGATTGCGCGTTCAGGGACGGAAGCATTAGAAAAAGCGCGGCGCTTGCAACCAAAAACGATCTTTTTGAATCCCTTACTACCCCTGCTTTCCGGTTGGGATGTACTGACTTTACTAAAATCTGATAGTGCAACTCGCCATATTCCTGTGATTATCACCGCTACGGGGGCAGAAAAAGAACACGCTTACGCTAACAGGGCTGATGCTTTCTTGAGTTTGCCAGTGGAACATCAAGCTTTAGTACCCATTCTAGAAAGATTGTGTGCTACACCAGAAGTTCAGCAGGTAGGTTTAACAAATAGCGATATTGTACTGGAAAAAACTCCGTTGCGGATTCTGCGGTTGGTGAATCCAGAATTAGAGTCTGTTAATCCCCAACCCTCCCTGCGTGAACATCGAGTCATTGAAGTAGATGATTTAGATCAGGCAGAAATTTTAGCGCGGGTGTGGCAGTTTGATGTGATTTTGTTGGATGTTGACAATTCTAATGCCCAACATTATCTGCAACACTTGATGAAGTACCAAAGGTTAGCAAAATTGCCTTTGGTGACTTGTGATGTAGCCACAACCTTGGCAGCTTCCCAAATACCAGGATTGGGTGTATTTCCTTGCTTAACGCCATTGGGTAGGGAAAATGAGCATGGTCACGGCAAACCAGATCCTTTATTATCAGTGTTGGAAATTGCTTCTAATATTGGTTGTCCTCCTAATATTTTAGTCGTAGATGTGGCTAAGTTGGGTGATTTGCCACAGGTAAAACGCAAGTCAGCTAAGGGTTATAGGTTACAAAAGAAATCTGCTGTGCAAGATGTTAACCAAACACTCACAAATGATCAGGAAATGGGTTATTCTGCACAGAATAATGAAAGGGGATATGAGTGGTTTCAAGCTTTAATTCAGTATTTACAAACTGCTGGTTTTAAAGCTGCTATGGGTAACTCTTGGACTGAAGTTTTGCAACAAATTCGCCATCAAAGTGTTGATTTACTATTAATTGGTTTGGGAGAATCTGCTGCTGATAAAGAAGTACAAGAAGCGTTAAAAGCCTTGTCAGATTTATCTTTTAATTTACCTCCAATTTTGGTAATTGATAAAAAATTAAATCAGGTAAATACAGCCATTGATCAAAACCAAAATAACCAAAATAATGATTATTTGTTGTTGGGAGAAATACCGGAAAGTATCGCTATTCAGAGACTGCCTCATTCGATTTCAATGGCAGACTTATTAAATCAAATTAATCAAGCATTAGGAAAGGGGTAGTTGATAATTGACAATTGATAATTGACAATTGACAATTGTCAACCTATTCCCTTGTTGACAAATTACGAAATTTTCATTTTTTCCTTTTTATCTTGTTTCATGCGTTGGAAGGGTATGCGAATCAAATTATAAGCTCCTTTAGTGGCAATATCTTTGTAATTATCTGGTGGTAAGTCCATTTCCATCAACTTTTTATGTTCGGCTAAAAGTAGTAATGATGGTGGATTGTTTTTTTTGGATGCTTGAGTGTGAATATAATCTAAAGCTTCTTGTGCAGCAGAAAGGTAAGTGACTTTTTTTTGTGAGTAGAAAGTTACTGTTGGTTTTTTGAAACCTACCATCACTAATTCTTCATTAGGTTGTTTTTCTTCAACTGCAAGTACAGATAATTGTCTTAAAGGTGCTTGTCTTTGTGCATCCATCATAAATAATGCTGGCATTAAAACAATTGCCAAAAATGCTACAAATCCCACAATATTAATAGCAATGATGGGACGGAAACTACGAATTAATATGAAAGCGGCGATAATAATCGCAGTAACCAGCCAAATTATCCCCCCCCAATTTGTTAAACCTGAATTTTGAATTTGCTGGTAAAGTTCCGGTGCTGCGGGATCTGTTCCTACTAATTTGAAGAGGTTAAATAATGCGACTGCTATTGTAGATACAAAGGCAACGTTTACCCAACTGCTGATGCGGAAAGATTTTTGTGTTTGGGTGTGGTAAAATAGATCACTCCAAAATAAAGCTACCAGAATAGCTGCTGCTGGCATTAAAGGTAATACATAACTGGGAAGTTTGGTGACAGCGATGGTGAAAAACCCAAATACACCTAAAAACCAAAAACAGACAAATAAACCTAAGTGTTGAGAACGTTCTTGGTTGAGAAAGTGGGAACGCCGCCAAAATTTTAGTCTAGCTATAGATGCAGGGATAAAAACTGAATATGGTGCAAACCCCAATAACACGACTAAAAAGTAAAAATACCAAGGCGCTGAGTGACCGTTAACTACTTCTGTAAAGCGTTCTATGTTGTGATAGCCAAAAAAGGCATTAATGAAATTCCAGCCATTGCGCCAAGCCACTAAGATGTACCAGGGAGCAGATACGAGGAAAACTAGGAATAGTCCGAAAATTGGGCGCATTTCTCGCCATAGTTGCCAGAATTTGCCTAAGTATACGGCAAAGGCGATCATGATGAAACCTGGTAAAACTATGCCGACTGGTCCTTTGGTTAAAATTGCTCCACCCATCAACACATAACTAGCTAAATACCATTTATTAGGGAAGCGGGAAGGGGTGGAATTTTGAGCGTATCCCAAAAAGAAACATAGTAAGGCGGAGGCTATACAACCGGTGAGTAACATATCAGATACACCGATTCTTCCCCAAACTATCATTTCTGGGTTGAGTGCCATGATGGCTGATGCTAGGGCGGCTGTTAGGTAACGACGGGTGGGGTTTGCTGTTTGTTCTAGTTGATCTTTTTTGGCAAAATACCACTGCACAACGTAGAACGATAAAGCTGTGACAGCAGTTGCGGCTAGTGCTGAGGGTATACGTGCTGCCCATTCGTTTACGCCCATAATAGAGTAGGCGATCGCTTGACACCAATAAATTAACGCTGGTTTGTCAAACCGAGTTTCACCATTAAAAAAGGGTGTGATCCAATCTCCTGTAACTAGCATTTGCCGGGAAGCTTCGGCGAAAAGTGGCTCTGTTTCGTCAACTAAGCCGATACTACCCAAATTCCAAACAAAAGCTATGAAGTTAATCAACAGCAACCAGAGGATAGCAATAGTCACAGCAGGGGCTGGATGCTGTTCTATGTTTTTAAACCATTGGTCAATAGGAGGGCGATCGCTCAATTTTATCCTCATAAATCCATATTTACAGACACGGTAAATTGTGTCTTTCCCATAAACACAATAATTCAAAAGTCGTTTATTAGTTATATTTTGTTCTCAGATCACAGCTAGAGTGTGGGGTGTGGGTAAACCTACCGTATTTGCGACAATAAAAAACTTAGGTAATAGGTGACAGGGTACCCATTAAGGAATTAATATTAATTCCCATTCTTCGGTTTGAGGATTCCATTTTGGTGAGGGAGTTTTCCCAACAACATAAGGACCCCAATAGCGTCGAGAGCCATCTTGGGCAAAGGCCACTAAAATATCTCCTTGATCTAGTTTTAAATTACCCTCTGGCAGAGATAAAATTAAACCTTTTTCACTACCTTCTTGGGGATCAAAATCCCAATGTGCCGGAATATTATATTTATTTTTATTGGCTGAGGTATTTTTAACTGTTGAATGTTGCCCTAAGAGGACCAAACGCACAGGCTGATTTGTTTTATTACTCATTCGCAAACTGCCAAAGTTTGTAGTTTGATCAGTTTGGGCAGGTGAATTTTCTGTAGTGGGTTTTTCTGTTTGCTTGCTGGTTGCACTGGCAACATTAGTTGTACTAGCAGATAGAACTTGCTTTGACGCACTTGGTGAGTTTGTCTGTTTTTCTAATGTAGCGGTTTGATCTGTCAGTGTTGATAAAATGTCTGGCTGCTCAGGCTCAAAGGATACACTCAGTCCTAAGCATCCGGCTACAAGTCCTAGTAATCCTAATGCAAAAGTTATCACTGCCAAATTGCGATACATAGAAGATTTCATAATCATACTTTTTAGAGATAAGATTTTTTTCAGTTGTGATTGGTGATTGGTGATTGGTGATTGGTGATTGGTGATTGGTGATTGGGAAAAATATAATTAATTACCTATTACCTACTACCTATTACCCAGTCCCCAGTCCCCAGTCCCCAGT
>NZ_JACJUZ010000114.1:0-10429 GCF_014299995.1 Sphaerospermopsis sp. LEGE 00249
ACTGGTGACTGGGGACTGGTGACTGGGGACTGGTGACTGGTGACTGGTGACTGGGGACTGGTGACTGGGGAAGAAAATTTTAGATTTTAGATTTTAGATTAGATTTTAGATTGGAGATCACAAAAACAATCCAAAATCCAAAATCCAAAATCCAAAATCCAAAATCCAAAATCCAAAATCCAAAATCCAAAATCCAAAATCCAAAATCCAAAATCCAAAATCCAAAATCCAAAATCCAAAATCCAAAATCCAAAATAAAAAACTTCTGCCTCCTGCCTCCTAACTCTGATGATGTTAAAAGTTTCAAAAGTTAAACTGGGAAATTGTCAGAAATTAGGTATTCTATTGCTGAAAGTCAGCTATGTGATGATGAACCCATGAACAAGAAGGTTGAAATTTTACCCGATCTCCCAGCTTTGGTAGCACGGGCGAGGGATTTGATTCTGTCCAAATTGGCCACTGCCATTCAAGAACGGGGACAATTTACTATTGCTTTATCTGGTGGTAGCACACCTAAGCCTTTGTATGAAGCTATAGCCTCTTCAAACCTGCCTTGGGATAAAATTCATGTGTTCTGGGGAGATGAACGTTATGTACCACCAGATCACCCCGATAGCAATGAACTTATGGCGCGTCGTGCATGGTTAGATCGGGTTGCTATCCCCGCCGCTAATATTCACGCCATACCCACTTTATCAGCTAATCCAGCGGTAGATGCAGCTAAGTATGAACAGCATCTGCAAGAATTTTTCCATGCAGCACCGGGAAACTTTCCCCCATTGGATGTAGTTTTACTGGGAATGGGTGATGATGCCCACACTGCATCTTTGTTTCCTCATACAGAAGCTCTTAATGTACGCGATCGCTTGATTACTGTAGGTAACAAAGACGGTAATCCTCGCATCACTTTTACCTACCCATTCATCAACGCTGCACGGAGTGTAATTTTTTTGGCTGCTGGTGCTAATAAAAGACCTGCTTTAGCTCAAGTCTTCGCACCTACCGCTGATGATTTTACTTATCCATCTCGCTTGATTAAACCTCAAGGAGAATTGCTATGGCTGCTAGATGAAGCAGCAGGTTTAGAACTCAAACCCTAAATTAGTGAACAGGGAACAGGGAATAGGAAACATCAATTGCCTTTTGCCTTTTGCCTTTTGCTTTGTGCCACTGATAACTGATAACTACTTGCTAGTAATATATTTTACAACTAACTTGATTAAGGCTTAAATCCATGATCGTCTGCCCAAATTGCAATCATCCCAATCCAGACGGCGCTGTTCAGTGTGAAGCTTGTTATACGCCGTTACCAGCGACTACAAACTGTCCCAGTTGTGGGGCAACTGTACAAGCTGATGCTGCTTTTTGCGGTCAGTGTGGCTATAACCTACACTCCGCTCCTGTTGTAGCAGAACCAACTGTAGTAAGTGCAACCATCGATCCTAATATTCCTGTGGAAGTACCACCTTTGGTTACTCCTGACCCTATGTTAGAACTTTTACAAGCTAATCCTTTAGGATTCGATACTTATACTCATCCTCCTGTTGCTTCTACTCTACCACCAACAGTCGTGGCAGCAGTTCCACAACCAGCACCAGCACCAGCACCCGCACCAGTTCCACCTCCAGCCGCAGTAGCCCCACCCGTACCCACACCAGCACCCGCACCAGTTCCACCTCCAGCACCAGTTCCAGAAGCGGTAGTTCCACCAGCACCTGTGCCAGCACCTGTACCAGCACCTGTACCAGCACCTGTACCAGTTGTAGTTCCAGTTCCAGTTCCAGTTCCAGAAGCGGTAGTTCCACCAGCACCAGTACCCGAACCACAACCAGAAGCACCAGCACCCGCACCCGCAGTATCTAAAACTCAATTACAACAAGTGGTGGCGCGGCTATTCCATGTCCAAAGTAACCAAGAAATTGAATTACTGCAAAATGTGTCTGTAATTCATATTGGTAAACCCAATGATCGCATTCCCCCAGATATTGATGTAGCAGGATTTCCTAATTCAGAAATTGTCTCACGGATTCATGCAGATATTCGTGTTGAGGGAGATGCACATTATATAGAAGATGTGGGTAGTTCTAACGGCACTTATATTAATAATTTGCCGTTATTACCAGGAAATAGACACCGCTTACGTCCAGGCGATCGCATCAGTTTGGGTAAGGGAGATTTGGTAACTTTCTTATTTCAACTCTCTTAGAGAATAATTCGTAATTGATAATTCGTAATTCGTAATTAATAATTAGTAATTAGTAATTAGTAATTATAAATTACGAGTTACGGATTATTAGTAGGAATATTACATAATGAGAGAACCAAAAAATTTTTCATCTTTGCTCACTCAAGAAGCACCCCCAGAAGTTGAACGTATGGGGTTAAGTTGGCTTGTAGGAGCAGCGATCGCCACTGCTGTTTTGTGGCAATTCCCAGCAGGTGATTATATTTTATACCCATTTACCATCTTGGCAACTTGGTTTCATGAAATGGGACATGGTTTGATGGCTCTGATCTTGGGGGGAAATTTTCATAAATTACAGATTTTTAATAATGGTTCTGGTGTGGCTACTTATTCTATGCGCTCTACTTTGGCTCCCCTTGGTCCTGCTTTGGTTGCGGCCGCAGGTCCGATGGGTCCACCTATTGCCGGTGCAGCATTAATTCTTGCTTCCCGCAGTTTTAAAGCCGCTTCCCTCAGTTTGAAAATATTAGGGGGGTTTTTGTTATTTTCTGCCTTGGTTTGGGTGCGTTCTTTGTTTGGGTTGATAGCAGTACCCTTACTAGGTTTAATTATTTTGGCAGTAGCTTTGCAAACTCCCCGCTGGGTACAGGGTTTTGCTATTCAGTTTTTGGGTGTGCAAGCTTGTGTGAGTACCTACCATCAATTAAATTATCTATTTAGTTATAGTGCAGGATCTTTAGGGCTTTCCGATACAGCACAAATGCAAAGATATTTACTGTTACCTTATTGGTTTTGGGGTGCTTTGATGGCTGTGGCTTCTGTGGTGATTTTAGTGCAAAGTCTGCGAGTTGCCTTTCAGTTGCCATCTCCAAAATAGAAAAATAGAATTTAGTAATTTATCATAAGTTGTAGGGGTAATTCATGAATTACCCCTACGCAAGAATAAGGTTTGCAGTCACATCTTGCGTAAGTCCTGGAATAAAGAAGCAATCAAAGATCATCAAGATTTAGGGATTTACAAAATTGCCTTTTTTCTCCTCTTGAGTGAAAACAAAAATGTCTGTATTCCTTCCCTGTTCCTTATTCCCCCAAATTGAGAAAAAACTCACAACCTAAATTTTCTAAAGTTGGTACAATTAAAGCCCGATCTAAAAATTCATTCCGCCATTCACAGGAAGTTTCGGCAATCAGTAAACAGCCATGACAAGCAGCACCATGTAAAAATCTTTCTTCTTGCAGGTTATCTGGTTGATGTTGAGAACATACAGGATCATTAGAACATAATTTACCTGTTTCTAAGGCAATTTTTAAATGGTATTCAATGTTATTACCTACCTCTACTAAACCCCCTAATGTCCCTTCAGAACCAGGCGAACCTGTATATAAAAGGATGCCATATCCTGTGTCTGGATTAGCATAAATTCTTTCTCTGATGGCACTGGCAGCATAACCGCATTCTAAGGAAACGGCGGTAATTAATAGATGTGATAAGGAATGCAGCATTATATAGGGTAAGCCAGGAAATTTAACTTGATCTTCGGAGATATTTTTACTGAGACACCATTGTTTTAAACCGCTTGCTAATTTTCTCCCTCTGGCTTTTACTACTTCTTTTTCTTGCCATTCTTCAATTACTTGTTTATGAAACCCAATAAACACACCTT
Organism: Sphaerospermopsis sp. LEGE 00249; assembly: GCF_014299995.1. NCBI lineage: Bacteria > Bacillati > Cyanobacteriota > Cyanophyceae > Nostocales > Aphanizomenonaceae > Sphaerospermopsis > Sphaerospermopsis sp. LEGE 00249. The sequence continues at coordinate 3,850 of NZ_JACJUZ010000114.1, forward strand.
CGCCTTTATTTTCAATGGCTGGTATCCATTTAGGTTCAAAATCTAATGCTGCACGCTGTACATTAATGGTTAAGTTTTTATCTATTTCTCCTTCAATATCTGGGAGAGAAGCTTCAAACCGAGTAAACCCTATTTGGGCAATAACTTCTCTTAACCTATGGACTAATACTACTCTTTCTATATAAGGTAATAATTCACTGGGAAAATGATCTAATTTGCGGTTAGTTGCATAAAAATCATCATGCTCTTTACCTGTAGTTTCTTCACAATTTAATAAAGCTTCTAATTCTACTTGTTTAATGGTTTTACTTTCACTGCTTTGTTTATTATTACGACGTTGAATTTCTGCCCAAACTGTTTCTGCACCAAATTTCACTAAGTCGGCAAATTTCGGTTTTTTTAGTTCTTTAATTAAATCATCAATATCTTCGGCGTATTGTAGGTCTTCTTCATAGTACCGATCTACGGCTTGTTTGAGTTGTTCATCATTATCTGGGATGGAAATGACGCTTAAAGTCTGGGCAAAATAGGCATTACTGGCGGATCTGACTAATAGCCGGTTGTATTCTCGCTCCTTAGTTTTAACTATATTGCCTGTTTTATCTATTACACAACTGTAACAATCATTTTGTTTACCTTGATAACCCAACCAAGGGCGATCGCCTTGACATGGTCCTAAAACTCTGGACTTGGGCAGTTTGGCTTGAGACAGGGGACGACGCGCACCTTTACAAACTTCGCACCGGACAAAGATTTCTTCAAAGTCGTTACCAGAACCACCTTCATCTAACCATAGTTGATGTTTGCATTTGGTATTAAAATCATTGTGGGCGAAGGCGTACCAGTTAATATCGCTGATGTGTCCATTGGCACAACCTTGAACAAAGCGGATAGGAACGGCGTTAACTGACTTACCATCAAATTTTAAGCCTGATTGAACTTCTCGCCAAGTGACTAGGGGACGGGTACGGTAGTCTTTGCCGTGAAAGCGGACTGTTTTTTCTACTTGGGCGACAAACCAGGTGGGGAAAATAAACACACCAACATTAGCATCTGGGGCATAGGAGTCAGGGTTATCCCTGGGAGGACTGTATAAATTAACGGGTTCTTGCAGTTCGAGAATTTCCTGAACTTTATTTTTTAAGCGGTCTTCGCGGATGTATTGTTTTTCACCTTTCCAGAAGGATAAACCGCCGATAATAACGGAGTGTTCTGGTAAGTCAACCATTGAACCTGGTCCGTAGGTGTTGAGGAGTTGACTTTGGCGTATTTCTGCTAGGGGGGTGAGTCGTTTTTTGTGTTTGGGCATAGGTTGGTGACTGGGGACTGGGGACTGGTGACTGGGGACTGGGGACACTTCGACAAGCTCAGTGCATCGCTGGGGACTGGGGACTGGGGACTGGTGACTGGGGACTGGTGACTGGGGACACTTCGACAAGCTCAGTGCATCGCTGGGGACTGGTGACTGGGGACACTTCGACAAGCTCAGTGCATCGCTGGGGACTGGGGACTGGGTAATTCATTTTATTTTTCCCAATCACCAATTACTAATCACCGTTCAACCATTCCATTTTATTACCGTATTCTTCTTGACCTTGTTTACTATTTTTGATGAAACGACAATAACCATTCATATTTTTTTCAATTTTCTCTCTCAGTTCATTAACCCAATTTAATTGTTCCTTTGTACAATAACCAAGACTTTCTGCAATGATAAAAATACTGGCAGTTTCTGTTAATGAACCACGAGCAATATATAAAAAACGTAAGCGGTCAAGATAGTGATAACGTCCATAGCTTTCAGCTATATTTAGAAGAATACTACATGAAGATCGGCGCAATTGATCACTGAGGTTGTAGCGTTCATGGTTTGGTAAACTATCTGCTAAACGATATGCTGCTTTAAGTAACTTCAAACTATCTTGATAAAAATCTAAAGATTCAAAGCTTTTATTGTCCATAAACAATATTTGGCGATTGGTGATCAGGAATAATACTACCCATTACCCATTATTACTTACTCCCCAGTCCCCAGTCACCAGTCCCCAGCGATGCACTGAGCTTGTCGAAGTGTCCCCAGTCCCCAGTCACCAGCGATGCACTGAGCTTGTCGAAGTGTCCCCAGTCCCCAGCGATGCACTGAGCTTGTCGAAGTGTCCCCAGTCCCCAGTCACCAGTCACCAGTCACCAGTCACCTCCACACCTCCTGGATCGCAAATTCTTAATTTGACTACTGGTTCAACATCCCTTAAACTGCGCTGGGCTTTGAATTTCTGTCGTTCTTGGGTTTGTTTCTCGGTGTAGGGATCGTAGGGATCTAAAAGCAAGGGGTAAAAAGTTTCTCGTTCTTTCTGATATTGCAAGCGTTGATCTTGAATGACTATTTTTTCCCAGGTATCCAAAAGGTTGCTGACTGCTTTCTCTATATCTTGCACAAAGTTAGCGTCTGCTGTGGGACTATGCATGGCTGCACGTTGGGCGATCGCCTGCACTACTATTTCATCTAGTTCTTTTCTATACTGATTAATATAATTAGCTCCCATTGCTTCTGTCATCTCTGGTTTGCCTAGTCTACTTAATGCTACTGTCACCCCGGCTAAACCCCGATCTAAGGCACGGGGTGAAAATGGTGTGACGCTTGTTGCTTCTACGGCTCGGTAAAATGTGGTATGCCAATGGGCAAAACGTTCATAGTGTGAGCGATCGCGTGGGCGGTGGATATTCAGTAATGTTACTACTAATCCTGGTTTTTTGGTATCTCTCCCGACTCGGCTGGTAGCTTGGATATATTCGGCTGCGGTCTTGGGTTGCCCTAATACTACCATTAATCCTAGTCTGGTAATATCCAAGCCCACAGATATCATATTTGTGGCTAAAGCGACATCAACTTTTTCCGTTTCTCGAAATGGTAATGCTAACCGGCGTTTGGTTTCTGCTACTTTATTGGTGCTGATGCGGGATGTTAACTCTGTGGGTTCGTCGTCTATTTTGCGGTTAGCAAATAAACCGGCTGTTTCTCCGTAACGTCGCCGTTCTCCGTATTTGATCAGTCGGGAGTTTACCTCATCTTCTACTAAGCGCCGACTTCCCCCCAATTCTCGCAAGGAGTTAAAATAACCTAACAAGGTCATATAAGGATCAGCAGGGTTTTCAGGGTTTTTCTTCCCGCCTAATTCTAACCAGATTTTCTGTGCCGCTCCTAATAATGCTAAATAAGATTGCAATAATACTACTTTTAAACTGCGTCCTTGGGCGGCTACTCCTACATATAAACGCCCTGGGGAGTCTGTCACAGGTACGGTTTTAGCAAAAAACGAATCATGGCGATCTGGTCCGGGTGGGGGAAATATTTCCACCTGTTGACGGGCAAATAAAGCCTGGATCTGTCTGTCTGCTCGGCGGACTGTGGCGGTTGAGGCGATAATTTTCGGGCGGACATTTACACTATTATAACTTATTGTGCAGAGAGCGTCAATAGCAGTTTCATAAAGTCCTACCATTGTTCCTAAAGGTCCAGAAATTAAATGTAATTCGTCTTGAATTACTAAGTCTGGAGGGGGTAAAAAGGTCTTTAATTTTTTTAAGTTTGTTCCTGTAACTTTTGCAGGTGTATCTGCGTGACTAAAAAAACCAAGTTTTTGATCATGATGAGTAACTTTACCGAATAAGGCCGCAGTTTGTCCCACCCAAGGTAAGTTAGCAAATTTATCCACGGTGGCAATGATAAAACAAGGAAGTTGTCGGTAAATTTGCTCATCTACGGCGATAATAGGCAGAAAATTGTTACCTTTCCAAACACAGGCGGGTTTTCCGTCGGGGTGGGTTTTGCGGTTGGAACAGGAAACTTTTAACTCTGTGGGATAATCGGCATTGGGTAATAATTGAAACGCTCGACCGGATAATTCTGTACCACACCAAGGACATCTTTCTAAAGGTATGGGTTTGGGTTTGATTTTTTCTTCCTGTTGAAAAGCTATTGTGCGTTCACGGGCGGTATTTTCGTTTTTGTCGCCTTTTTTACCCATTTTGTTGGGTGTAGCACTGTCTCCTACCCATAAACCAATATTAAACGGATGTTGACCGAGTATGTCTGGGTGTTGTTGTCGTTGTAATTCTAAGGCACAGATGAGAGTTGTGGCTCGTTCTAATTGGTCAAGGGTGAGTAAGCGTAGGGTATAACGCATTAAAACTGTGAGACCGGCGGAGTAAATGCTAGGGTCTTTGAGACGACGTAAAACCAAGGTAAAAGCAGCTAAACCGAGATAAGCTTCGGTTTTTCCGCCACCTGTGGGAAAAAACAGCAAATCTACGGTTTCTCGGTCTGGGTGGGTAGGTTGGCTAATACTGACAAGATTCAGGAGGAGGAAAGCTAACTGAAAAGGTCGCCATTTGGGGGTAGGTGCGTCACTAGGGGCTTTATTTGGGTTATCTTGACAAAAACGCTGTCGGCGGGCAGTTGCTAGGGCTTGGTTAGCTATTTGGAAGGCTTGAAATACTAGGGGGTCGTCTAATTCTTGTAGACCTGCGGCAATACGTTGATTAATTATATTAGCTTTGTTTAATAACTCTTGGGCGGTTTTGGCTAGGTGGGGTTGGGGGGGGATAAGTTGAAGTTGTTGAGATATCCAGTTTGCATATTCCGTCACTATCGCCCCAATCATATCACGAACAGTATCAGCGTTAGAGGCTTGGGCTAAAGCTTCCATTCCCAGTTCTAAACCGGCGATATTTGCAGCTTCCACCCTGGGGACTTCTGCGGTGGGTATCCAAGTGGTAGAAATTTCTTGACATTGGTTATTTTCCAGGAGTGCAAGCGCAGAGATATTATGACCAACTGCATATTCACAGTCATCACGGTATTGGAGAGATGCGATCGCCTCATCTTGGTCCAGGGTATTTTCTCCCCGCAAGTCAGGACGAGGAACAAATATATCTGATATATCTGATATATCTGATATTTCTGAAGTGCGAATAGTTAAACCTGCTTGAAAAATAAAACTTTCATCTTGTTTACTGTGGGGTTGATAAACACGATGGTTAACAACAAAAACAGAAACCGACTGTGTACCGATGGGAAGTTGAGGAGAAGTTGCAACGGGACGACGGGAAATATAAAGTTTTAACCCACTATTTAAACCATCTCGATCACTCACATCAAGAGAAATTTGATCATAATTGGCAGGTAGGGAAATTGGTATAGTAATAATATTAGGAAAGCGATGCCATAATATTTCTGTTGGGGGTTTGCTGGGTTGATCTTCGTTATTATTTTCTGCTGAAGTTTCTATTTCCCGTTCTTGGGGTTGATAGTCTCCCCATTCTACAGTTACTTCTAATTTTTCAGTTGTTGCAGGAACTAAAAAACTCAACCCGATGGAAGAAGGGAAAGGTGCTTTTCTTGCAGCAGCAGTTTCTGGTGTTTTGGCATCTTCAGCGATATCTTTATTAGTAATTACTTCTATTGTATCATCTGCTGTGGGGTCATATTTCATTTCTACCGGCGCACCAAAGGGAACTAAAAACCCGGTAAGATACCATTTAGATGGGGGTTGGTTTAAAATTTCGGTTTGATATTCTAGGTCTTGGGAACTAGGACCGATTAAATCTAATTTTAGGGCTTTTTGGATATAGGCGCGAACATCTTGAGATTCCATATTTTTGGGGACTGGGGACTGGTGATTGGTGATTGGGGACTGGGATATAATTATTTTATTCTGTAGGTTGGGTTGACGCAAGGAAACCCAACATTTTAATTTAACGCAGATGAACGCAGATAAACACAGATGATAGATGATAAGATTATCATTTTTTGTCTGAATCAGGATGTCCAGGATTTGAGGATGTACAGGATTGTTTTTTTAAGATTATCATTTTTTGTCTGAATCAGGTCGTTATCGAGTTTCGACTACGCTCAACTACCGCGACTTGTACTGAGCGACTTGTACTGAGCGCAGTCGAAGTAAGTCGAAGTAAGTCGAGATAATGTCCAGGATTATAGGATTTATGATTAACGTCACGCTTCGCTATCAGGATGGGATTTTTATAATTTTATAAGATTATCTTTTTTGTATTCTTGATGATTTTATATTATTTTGATAATTTATAAACAAAATCCCGTACATCCTATAATCCTGGTTATCCTGATTCAGACAAAATAAATCATCAATAAAAACCACAATCTCTAAACAACATCCCGTACATCCTCAAATCCTGGTTATCCTGATTCAGACAATTATCAATTATCAATTATCCATTATCAATTATCAATCACATCCCGTACATCCTCAAATCCTGGTTATCCTGATTCAAACAATTATCAATTATCAATTATCCATTATCAATTATCAATCACATCCCGTACATCCTCAAATCCTGGTTATCCTGATTCAGACAATTATCAATTATCAATTATCAATTATCAATTATCAATCACATCCCGTACATCCTCAAATACTGGTTATCCTGATTCAGACAATTATCAATTATCAATTATCCATTATCAATTATCAATCACATCCCGTACATCCTCAAATCCTGGTTATCCTGATTCAAACAATTATCAATTATCAATTATCCATTA